>JAFUQL010000091.1 GCA_017472375.1 Oscillospiraceae bacterium
AAACACCAGCATCAGCAGGATGGCCGAGGTGAGCTGCCGGGGGCCCACCCGGTAGGCGCTCTCCCGTGTCAGCCACTGGCAGACCGTCAGGGCCAGTACTCCCGTCACCGCACCGTAAAAGACAAAGCCGATGGGAATGTAGTACCAGCCCAGCGGCAGCCTGCCGCCGAGGAAGTAACAGAAGATCAGCCAGCACTCCATGGTGAGCTGGTGGGAGGTGATGATCCATGTGGTGCCGTACAGCGCCTGCGCCGGGGTGGTCTCGCAGCAGGCCAGCGTCAGGCAGAACACACCCACACTGTAGGCGAGCACCTCCAGCCATCCGTAGGGCGCAGGAAGCAGCCGCCCGGTCAGCCCAAAGACCAGTACAAGGGCCAGTGCCATGCCCATGCGCAGGCGGTAGCGCCGCCGGTGCCTCAGCGGGCCGAAGAACGCCAGGCAGGAGCCCGCCAGCGTCAAATGCATACAGAAGGGCGCGGTGAGGGTATACCACTGTTCCATCAGCCGCCGCCTCCCACATAGTCGGTCAGGGCAGCCATGAAAGCATTCTTGTTGCGGCGGCTGATCTGCAGCTCCGCGCCAGCCACCACCGCCGTATCCTTCTGCACCTTGGTAACGTACATCAGGTTGACCAGATACCAGTAGTTGCACCGCACGAAATGATAGGGCGCCAGTTCGGCCTCAGCGGCCTGCAGGGTGCCCCGCACGGCAAATTCCCCCAGTTCGGTGTGGTAGCGCAGCACACCGTTCTGCACCTCCACATAGCGGATCTGCCGGGTCTCCAGCCGCACCGCACCGTCGCTCAGGCGCAGCACCACCTGGCCGGAAGCCTGGCGCTGTACCATCTGCACGGCCTTCTCCAGCTTGGTGGAAAAGGTGAAGTAATTGATGGGCTTGAGGACATAGTCCAGCGCCCGCACCGAATAGCCCCGGATGGCATACTGGGCCAGATTGGTGATGAACACCAGCACCACCTCGCTGTCCCACGCGCGGATCTGCTCGGCGGCGTCCATGCCGTTGACCCCAGGCATCTCAATGTCCAGAAAGATGATGTCGTAGATGGGACGGTACCGGTCCAGGATCTCTGCACCGTCGCTGAACAGGGACACCTGCAGCTCGGTGCCGTTCTCCTTCTCATAGCGCAGCAGGAAGTCGTGGATCTGCCCGCGCATCTCAGCGCTGTCCTCCACCACGGCGATGCGAAGCATGGTCATCCCTCCCGTCGATTCGTTAACAATACTATAACATGATACCGTATATTTCATCAACCGGCGATGGGCATTCTGCCCGAAAGTGTCCACCGCGCTGTGCCTTCGATACAAACAGCGATCCCCCGGGCCGTGCGGCCCGGGGGATCGTTTTCTTTTTTCAGGGAACTCGTTCAGTCTTCCGCCTGCTTCGGGGGCTCCGGCAGGCCGCCGGCGGCCAGCAGCAGCTCGTTGACCACCACGGCCAGCGGCCCGATGTGTCCGATGCTGTCGTTCAGATGCGACTTGCGGATGTAGCACTCGTTGTAGGCAGGGTCATACTGGCGGCACACCTGCAAAAAGCGCTCCCAGACGTGGGGCAACTGGAACATATCTCCATAGACCACCACTGCATCCGGCGCCAGGAAGGTCACCGAATGGCACAGGGTACAGGCCACCGATTCAATGACCTCGTCCATGGCCTGCCACATCCCGGCATCCTGCACCTGGCCCCACCAGCCGATGTTCCGGGCGCGGATCTCGCTCACATCCCCGGCCACCAGTTCATACAGGGCGGGCATGGTCTCAGGCGTACAGCCCGCGGCCACCCGCTCCGCAATGGCGTGCACCGAGGCGATGGTCTCCAGGCAGCCGTAGCGCCCGCAGCGGCAGCGCCGCCCGTCCTTGACCACCCGCACATGACCCAGCTCGCCCTCCTTGGACTTGTGGCTCTCATACACAGCGTTCTGGATGATCATGGCGGAGCCCACGCCGGGGCCCCACTTGAGGAACATCAGATTCTCCCGCTTGCGGCCCACGCCGTACACCAGCTCGGCCTCGGCAAACGCTTTGACGTTGTTTTCCACCACCATGGGGTACTTCAGGTACTTCTGCAGCTCGCCGACCACATCCACCGGTCTCTCCCAGACACGGTAGGCAGACTGGCTGATGCCCCGCTTCCGGTCCACCGGGCCGGGCACCGACACGCCCACGCCCAGGATCTTCTCCCGGGGGATGCCCATCTCCCACATCAGCACCTTGCTCTCGTTGGCGATGGCCTTGAGGAACTCCTCCGGCTCGGCCTGCGGGTTGGTCTTGATGGTGCGCTCGGTGCGGTCGTCGCCCTTCAGGTCGCTCACCGACACCACCGTGGCGGTGGCCTCGATGCAGATGGACAGCACATAGCGGCAGGTGTAGTCGATGCCCACCAGGATCTTTCTGCGCCCGGCGCGGCGACCCTCCTGCAATTCGCCCTTCTCCTGCAGGATGCCCGCAGCGATCAGCTCGGTGCAGATGAGGGTGACGGTGGCCGGGGTGAGGCCCAGCTTTTCAGCCAGATCCTTCCGGGACATGGCGCCCTGCTCGTTCAGCAGCCGCAGGATCGCACTGCGGTTGTTGTATTTTACATTTTCAAGATTGATGCCGGTATGTGCCACTGCTTCGGGTCCTGTCCTTTCCGTACTCCGCGCGCCCTCCGCGCGGATCGATTTGATTTATTGGTTTAAGTATATTGGGCAAAGGCAGACAGTGTCAAGCGCTCCCACGCTTTATCATAGTGAATTCGCAAACTTCACATCTTTTAAAATCGTCTTTTGCACGAAAAAAAGCCGCAGAAACACGAAGTCTCTGCGGCTTTTTTCAAACTTTGGGGAAAAATCCCGCTCACGCGGTCAGCATTTTGCCCGGAACGAAAATTCTGCGCTTAGTAGCGGCAGATCTCCATGCCCAGCATATTGCCCAGCTTCTCCAGCTCGTTGGCCACGTCGGCGTAGACCACCACGAAGTGGGGCTCCCAGCCGGCCTTGATGGTGCCGTAGACAACATCCTTGGCGGGGGCGTCGGTCTTGACCACGATGGAGGTGCCGTTGAACTGACGGGGCTTGTCCAGGGCAGCACCCTTGGCGATGAAGAAACGGAAGCCGCCGTCGGGCTTGCGGCCCACACGGAAGACGGTCACGTTCTCGCAGGGCTCACAGCCGAAGTCCATCACGGGGCCGATCTTGCGGTTGGGATGCACACCCACCTGAGCGCCGGTGTCCTTCCGGGCCAGGTTGCAGGCGGCCATGCCGCAGTGCCAGTAGGTGATGGTGCCTTCCTTCTCGTCCATGGACACGGGGTCGCCGAAGAAGGTAGACTTGCCGCTCAGCTTCTGGCCGATGAACATGGACAGGGCGCCGTACACGTCAGCCTCGCAGCTGGCGGAGATGCCGTTCTTGTTCAGCAGGCTCAGAACAGTGCAGACGGGGGTGCCGAAGGACACGAAGAAGTCGGGCCAGCAGCGGCTGCTCAGGGCGCCGATGCCGTTCTCCGCCACATAGGCCTTGTAGGCCTTGTACAGGCGGGCAAAGTCCACCACGTTCTTCTCGGGGGTCTGGTCCAGACCGCAGACGGTGTCGTTGGCCTCGGCCATCTCCTCGGCGCAGTCGGTGAACTCGTAGCCCTTGGCCTTCTCGATCAGCTCGCGGGCCTCGATGGCCTCCAGCGTGACACCGAAGGTGCTCATCAGTTCGGCGTCCAGCGCACGGCCGAAGCCGAAGCCCTGGGGGGTGTGGCCGATGGCGGCCATCTTCAGGCTCTTCAGCGCGACCATGGTCTCGGCGGCGCGGATGGCGGCGCCGATCTCGGCCTTCACCTCGGCCTCGCCGGGGGCGCCGAAGATGTACTCAAACTGGCCGTCCTTGCGGAAGGCATGGATGGCGTTGGCCGCGGAGTAAGCGCCGGTCAGGCTGTTCAGGCGCAGGCGGCCGCCGTCGATGACGGGCTCGCGCAGGGTCCACAGCACAACGGGGCAGTCGAAACGCTTCAGCACCTCGCTGGCATAGGCAGCGTTGGCGAAGGTCACGTTCTGCAGCACCACCAGATCAGGGTCGATGGTGTCCAGATAGGCGGCCAGCTCCTGCACGGTCAGCAGGACCTTCTCGGGGTAGACGCAGGCACCGGACAGCTCGCTCAGCATCGCGACAGACTTGTCGAACTGATCCTGGGCGCTCTCCATGTGGTAAGTGCCTACGCCGATGGGAATGTAAGCAACCTGAAAGCCCATAGTTATCACCTTTTCCTTGTCAGTTTTTTCAGTGGGGGAACGATCCGCAGCAGATCAGCCCTCGGCGGCAGCGGCGTCGGCGGCGGCGTGCTCGGCAGCCATCTCCTTCTCCTGCTGGGCGTTCAGAGCCTCGATCTTCTTGTTCAGCTTCATCATGGAGACGACCAGAACCACGGTGATGATCAGGATGACGGCAGAGATGGGACGGCGCACGAAGACGGTCACATCGCGGTCGTAGCTCATCATGGCGGTCACGAAGTTGGCCTCCATGATGGACTCCAGGATCATGCCCAGCATCAGCGGGGTGTTGTCGATCTTCAGCAGGTTCAGCAGGTAGCTCAGCCACAGGATGACAACGGTCAGGATCAGCTCCTTGGTGTTGCCGGTGGCGGCATAAGCGCCGGCGAAGCAGAACATGATGATGCAGGGGGCCAGCAGGGTGTACTTCACCTGCACGATCTTGGCCACAGCGCGGGTCAGGACCTTACCGATGGGGTACAGCAGGATGTTGGCGATCAGACAGCCGATGATGATGGAGTAGGCCATGGGGCCCTGCTTGGTGAACATCGTGGGTCCGGGCTGGATGCCGTGCAGAATAAAGGCGCCCAGCAGCAGAGCGGTGACACCGTCACCGGGGATGCCCAGGGTCAGCAGGGGGATCATGGCAGAACCGACCACGGCGTTGTTGGAGGACTCAGCCGCGGCGATGCCCTCCAGGCAGCCCTTGCCGAAGTTCTGGGGCTGCTTGGAGATGCGGCGGGCCTCGTTGTAGCACATGAACTGAGCCACACCGCCGCCGACGCCGGGCATGGCGCCGATGATGGAAGCGATGACCGAGGAGTACAGGGTGGCAGGCATGATGCTCTTGATCTCCTTGCCGGTCAGACCCTCGTTGTCGATCTTGTTGGCGTCGTCCAGATGGCCGTCGGACAGCTTGAACTCACGCAGCTTGTCGGCCACCTGAGTCAGAGCGATCAGGGCGATCATGGCGGGCAGCATGTCGATGCCGTACTTCAGGATGTCCAGACCGAAGCCGTAACGGGTGACGCCGGTGACGGCGTCCATGCCGATGCAGGCCATCAGCAGGCCCAGGCAGCCGGAGATGATGCCCTTGGCCAGGCTGTCACCGGACACGCCGGCGATCAGGCTGATGCCCAGGATGCCCATGGAGAAGTATTCGACGGAGGTGAAGCCGGCCACCAGCTTGGTGATGGGGGAAGCGCACAGCAGCAGCAGGATGGCAGAGAACAGACCGCCGAAGGTGGAGGCGAACAGAGAGGTATCCAGCGCCTTCTTGACCTTGCCCTTCTTGGCCAGAGGATAGCCGTCGAAGGTGGTGGCGATGGCGGAGTTGGTACCGGGGGTGTTCAGGGTGATGGCGCTGATGGAGCCGCCGTACATACCGCCAACGTAAACGGCCAGCAGCAGGATGATGGCGGTATCTGCGTTCTCAAAGGTGTAGGTCAGGGGCAGCATCAGGATGATGCCGAGGGTAACGCTCAGGCCGGGAATGCAGCCGATGACCATGCCGATCACCAGACCGATGAAGATGGTCAGGATGTTGCTGACGGTGAACACCATGCCGAGGGCCTGGGAAATCATCTGAAAATCAGTCATAATCCATTAACCTCCCATAAAGAACGGCACGTCAGGCAGCGAGATGTAGAACACATACTTGAACAGGTAGTAGATACCGATCGCAGCCGCAGCGGTAAAAATATAGATGCCAGGTTTGCGCTCGCCGCAGTACCACAGCACGATGGCGAAGATGATGATGGAGGCCACCACGAAGCCCAGCATGATGATGCCGATGGCGTACAGAGTGATCAGGGTGATGATGAAAAGCATGGGCTTTTCCTTCTCCCAATCAAAAACGGTGATGTTCTCCTTCTTGAACACCAGGCTCTGAATGATCAGGATCGCAGAGCAGATCAGAATGCCGGTGATGAAGATGGTGGGCAGCAGACGGGGAGAGGGAGCGCCGGAATCATACGCAGGCAGACGGACCTGGCTCTCCATGGTGAAGAACATGAACAGAGCGAAGGCGCCCATGATGATGCCGGACCACAGGTAGGTCTTGATGTTGAATTTCTTCACGAGAAACTTCCTTTCCTGAATCTAGCAGTTCCTTCAAAATATTGCGGACATTTTGCATTTGCGCAAAATACGGCGATAACGTGACCGGCGGGCCGAGGAACGACCCACCAGCCACGTTACCACCTTATTGAGAGAGGAAACAGGCAATTTTATTGCGGAGGTACGCGGTTTCTGCCGGGCTGCCCCGGCGCCGCACCGCAGTGTGTGCCACAGAAGCCTTTGCCGCTTCGGATGCGCTCGAAGCGCCGCCGGCATCCTGCTGCACACATCCCGGTGAGGGCCGCAGGCAGCTTCGGCAGCAGCCGCCTATCCCCGGGAGCTTCCGCCCTGCCCGGCCGCATCACTGCGGCCGGGCATAACGGAGGGTCCCACTCGTCTGCCCATGTGACCAACAGGTCTCTCAGGCACCGCGCACGGTCAGGTCAGACGAGCCACGCGGAAGGAATTGGTTAGGCAGACAGGTTGTCGAACGCGGCAACAGCCTTGGCACAAGCCTCGTCGTAGAAGGCGACAGCCTCATCGCCGTACAGCTCGAAGCGGTTCAGCATGACGCTCTCGATCCACTCGTGGTACTCAGCGTCGGCCCAGACAGCCTTGGTGACCTCGGTCATGGCGTCGATGAAAGCCTGATCAGCACCGGCACGGACAGCCAGAGAGCCGCCGGCAGGCAGGATGCAGCTGGAGAAGTCGATGCTGGGATCCAGCTCGGGAGCCTTGGCGTCGCCAGCAACGGTGGGAACGGTGATGGGGCCCTCAGGAGTGACGAAGCCCTCGAAAGCGCGGTCGTTGAAAGCCAGGATGGGGATCAGAGTGCCAGCCTCGACCTCCTCCATGGCGGCCTGGGTGGTGCCCATGAAGACGTCGACCTCGCCGTTGACCAGGCCCTGCTTCTGAGCAGCGCCGCCGTCATAAGGCACGACCATAACGTTGCCGCCCATCAGAGCGCACAGGGAGCCCAGCTCCAGGTGGCAGTCAGACAGGGGGTTGCCGCCGGACATCTTCAGGGTGCCGGCCTTGGCCTTCTCCAGGATGGACTCCAGGGTCTGGTCGGGGGTGGTGTACAGGATCCAGGTACGGTCGTCCACGGTGCCGATGGGGTACATGGCGTCGCGGTCGAACTCGACGATCTCGGTGCCGTACTCCTTGCCCAGGTCATGGCGGTAGCACAGGCCGTAGCCGAACACCAGCAGCTCCTTGGCGGAAGCATCCAGATCGGCGAAGTAGGTAGCGGCAGCGAAGCCGTCACCGCCGGTCATGTTCTCGACGATGAAGTTGTACTCGGGGTACAGACGGTTGGCCACGACCGCATACTTGCGGGCGATCAGGTCGGCGGTGCCGCCGACGCCGTAGCCGCAGATGATCTTGATGGTCTCGCCGTTGGGGTTGCCGCCGGTCTCGCCGCCAGCAGCCTCAGAAGAAGCAGCGCCGCCGCCACAGGCGACCAGGGACAGGGCCAGCACCAGAGCCAGCACAAGTGCGATGAGCTTTTTCATTGTTTGATCCTCCGTTTTTTTGTTTTATTTCGACAGCAGAGGGTGCTCAGCCCTCTGATAACGAACAAAGGGGATTATTTGCCGTGCTTGGCACGGATCTGCTCCATCAGGCCGGCCACCTTGCTGCCCTTCTTGTAGAAGACGGGGACAGAACCGATGGGGGCGGGGACGGTGCAGGTGCCGTGGCCGTACTCAGCGCCGGACCACAGATGGATCCAGCCGTCGCTGGGCAGGTAGACCTCACGGTCGGTCTGGGCTTCCTGCCAGACAGGGGCCACCAGAACGTCCTCACCCAGCAGGTACTCGAACTGCTCGGTGTAGCTGCGCTCGTCGGCCTCGTTGTGCAGGAACAGGGGACGCTGGACGGGGATGCCGCGGGCGGCGTTCTCGGCCACCAGCTCCTTCAGGTAGGGCATCAGCATCACATGGATGTCCACCAAGCGGGCGGTCTCTGCCATGCAGTCCGCGTCGTCGTAGTACTGGAAGTTGGTGTCAGGGCGGTTGCCCTCGTGAGTGCGCATCACCGGGGTGAAGGCAGCCATCTCGGTCCACCGCAGGAACACTTCCTTGGTGCGCAGGTTGTCGAACAGCGAGGTGTAGCCGCCGATGTCGCTGTGGTTCAGGCCGCAGCCGATCATGCCGGCGCTCAGGGTGCCGCAGATGGTGGTGCACAGGCCGTCGTGACGGCTCAGGTCCACAGACTGGTCGCCGTTCCACAGCAGGGTGCAGTACTTCTGGCTGCCGGTGGCGCCGGCGCGCATGAAGTAGACCACATCGCCCAGCTTGCCGCTCTCGTTCACCGCGTCGTAGTTGCACTTGGCCCACAGGGCAGGCCAGTGGTTGTGCTCGATCATGGCGGAGACGCCGTTGTGCAGCACGATGTCATCGGTGGGCAGGTACTCACCGAAGTCGGCCATCCAGCCGTCAATGCCGATGTCGATGCTGTGCTTCTTGATGACCTCGTCCTTGAACCACTCATAGGCCTCGGGCTTGGTGAAGTCGATGACACCGCAGTAGAACTCGCCGAAGTCCACCAGGTAGATGCTGCCGTCCGCCTTCTTGGCGAAGACGTCCTTCTCAAGGCCCTCCTGGTAGAGCTTGCCGCCCTGCACCAGGTAGGGATTGATGTAGCCCATGAAGCGGATGCCCCGGTCGTGCAGCTTCTGGATCTCACCGGGCAGGTCGGGATACATCTCCTCGTGGAAGTGCCAGTCCCACTGCAGGCGCTTGCCGAAGCTGGTCACGCGCTTGCCGCACCAGTCCTGGCACCACACGGCGGCCACCTTGATGCCGTTCTCGATGGACTTGTCCACCAGGCCGAAGGAGCGCTCGTTGCCGCCCTGCACGCCCACGATCAGACCGTTGTAGATCCAGTCGGGCAGTTCGGGCTGGCGGCCCAGATGGGCGGTCAGCTTCTCCAGCAGTTCCACGAAGGTGTCCGCGCCTTCGATGCGCACACTGGCGGGCACAGCCCACATCTGCAGCTCATGGAAGGTCTCGTCGCGGAAATCGAAGTCCGCGTAGGCGGTGCAGTCCACATCCACATAGTAGCGCTTGCTGCTCACGAAGGTGGGCTGGGGGTAGTTGGTGTTGTAGTAGTCGCCGCCGGCGCCGCCGTTTTCCACGTCGGAACGCCAGGTGACGTAGGTGGTCTTGTCGCGGCCCACGCCGGGCTCGCCGGTCCACAGGGGGAAGTGCCGGCCGCGCAGATCGAAGTAGGACATCTGCTCGCCGCAGCCGTAGCAGTGCTCGTCCTTGTCGGCGCGCACGCGCAGCCAGAAGCGGTTGATCTGCTCGTCCTTCTGAACAAAGTTCAGGGTGACGCACTCGCCGTCCTGCTTCACGGCCATGGTCAGGGCATCGCCCATCTCCACGGTCAGGCCCTCGGCGGTCTCCTCGATGGAGGTGATCTCCACCGGGCGGCGCTCGATGACGTAGTCCTCGATCTTGAAGTTGCCGCGGTACATATCCACGGTCTCTTTGCCGTAGCCCACATAGATCATGGGGTTGGCTTTGGTATGCTCCAGAATGGTGTGCTCACCCTTTTTCAGGACAAACTCCATCCCGTTGCGGATGATCTGCATTGCAGTGCCCTCCTCAGAGTTTGATTTGGGGATGCTCAGTACTTCAGCTCCTTGTTCTCGCCCAGCAGGCCGGGGAACGCGCCCTGTTTGATCAGGGGCTCGCGCTCGGGGTGGGCGATGACCCACTTGTTGCGCTGCAGCAGGAGCTTTGCCTCGCCCTCGGGGATGTCCTCACCGTGGGGCCAGGGGGTGTTGGTGCCGCGGGGCAGCACCACGATGCCCTTGAAGCCCTCGTCGCACACGCGGCAGGGGGACAGGTGCAGGGTGGTCTGGTACATCTCGATGGCGGTGCCCTTCTTCACGAAGAAGGGCCGGGCGTCCTCCACCCGGTAGGTGCCGTCCTTGATGAGCCAGCTGTGGCCCAGCACCAGCATGAAGTCGGTGACAGCGATGTTGATCTCGCTGCCCTTGTGGTACTCGAAGCCGTTGTAGGTGGTGTTGCGGCCGTTGCAGTAGCCGATCTGGATGGGCATGCCGCCGTACAGAACGTTCTGCATCCGCTCGAACACGGGGTCGGCCTCCATCTCGGGGACGGAGGGGACGTAGACGTTGCCGTTCTCGGGGATAGAGGTGTTCTGCTCCATGTGGGCGATCAGACCGGAGAAATCGTACCCGGTGACCACCCGGCCGTAGGGAGCGAACGCCTCATCGAACACCGACAGCACCTTCACGTCGTTGACCTGATTCAGACGCTCGATCATGCCGTTCACCTCTTACTTCTGGTCACGGACGACCTTGTAGGTGGCGCAGAAGTCCTCTTTGCCGTAGCCGGCAGCCAGGGCATCCTGGTAGACGCGCTGCACGTTGGCCTCACCGGGCATGCTCACGCCCATCTCGGCGGCCAGGCTCATGCAGATGTTGATGTCCTTGGCCATGTTCTCGATGGAGAAGGCAGTGGTCCAGTCCTCGGCGGCGATGGGGGCGTTCTTGGTGTCCAGATAGAAGCACTGGCCGCCGCCGTAGCTGATGGCGGTGGCGAAGGTCTTGGGATCGATGCCGAACTTGGAGGCCAGCACCAGGTTCTCGTTGACGCCGTTCTGGATCTGGCCGACCATGGCGTTGTGGCAGATCTTCATGACCAGGCCCTTGCCGTTGTCGCCCATGCGGATGACGTTGTTGCCCATGTACAGCAGGATGGGACGCATGGCCTCGTAAACGGCCTCGTCGCCGCCCACATAGATGCCCAGAACGCCGGCGATGGCGGCGGGCTTGGACTTCACGACGGGAGCATCGATGAACTGAGCGCCGGTGGCCTTGACCATCTTGCTGATCTCAACGGAAACGCTGGGATCGATGGTGCTCATGTCGATGCAGGTCTTGCCCTCGCCCAGCACGGGCAGGATCTCCTTGTACACGGACATGGAGTGCTCGCTCTTCGGGACCATGGAGATGATGACGTCGGAAGCCTTGGCCAGCTCCACAGAGCTCTCGCAGCCCACGGCGCCCTTGCTCACCAGCAGGTCGATCTTCTCCTTCACGAAGTCAAAGACATAGACGGTGTCGTCATGCTTCTTGACGATGTTCTCGCTCATGGACTCGCCCATGATGCCCAGACCGATAAAACCGATTTTCATCTTGCGTACTTCCTTTCTGTGCTGCGGTCAAGCAGGGGTGCTTACTCGGTGGCGGTGTTGTCCCAGGCGTTGATGAAGGTCTTCAGACCCTGATCGGTGTAGGCATGCTTGATGCAATCCTGGTACACAGCCAGACCGGTGGTGACGATGTCGGCGCCGGCAACAGCGCAGTCCACGATCTGCTTGGGAGTACGGACAGCGGCGCAGATGATCTCAGTCTTGCCGTAGAAGCCGTAGTTCTTGTAGATGTCAACGATGTTCTGGATGTAGGTCTTGCAGTCCTCGCCGTTGGCCTCCTTCCAGCCGATGAAGGGGGACACGAACAGGGAGCCGTTCTTGGCGGGCAGGATAGCCTGAGCGGGGCTGAAGATCAGGGTGACGTTGGTGCGGATGCCCATGGCCTCCAGCTTGCGGGCGGCGGTGACACCGGCCTCGGTGCAGGGGATCTTGATGACGAAGTTGGGGCTGATGGGGGCGATCTCCTGAGCCATGGCGACCATCTCATCGGCGTCGTCCAGATGGGGGTTCAGCTCGACGGACACGGGGAACTTCTCGTAGCCCTCCAGGCCCTCCTCCTTGATCCAGTTGGCGATGTCGGTGATGGCAGTCTTGAAGGGCTTGCCGCTCACCATGATGTGGCGGGGGTTGGTGGTGACGCCGTCGATGCCGAAGGTCTCGTAAGCGTACTTGATCTCGTCCAGCTTAGCGCTATCCAGGAAAAATTTCATTGGTGTTTCCTCCTCGATTTCTTCTCTCAACAGGTTTGTAGGCGAACGTTTGCGGATGATCATGGGTGGATGTTCGGACGTGTTCGGGGGAATCCAGGCCGCGCGGCACTTCATTGTTAATTTTATAAATTAATCAATAAGATCCGACGTCTTACCCTTGTGTCTTGCGGTATGATATTTTGTCCCTCACCCACAAGTTTCTGGGTTGTTCCTGTATTTCCGCCTCTTGCGTGACAATAATATAGCCAAAATGCACATGTGTCAACAGTTTTTTGTCGTCCAACGCGCTTTTTGGTTATTTGCTTAAATATTTTAATCAACTTTTGGCATTCTGCTCACAAGTTTCCATTTGTTTCGTAGTGTCCACCTTGAGGCAGGGCACCACTTTCGCCCAGCGCGCCCGTTTCCCGATCCGCCCCGCTCCGTCGGATCGGAAAGCCCATTTATGGACTTTGGTCTCACCTCTATGGAGCACCGAAAAAAGGACGCCCCGACTTTTTCAGTCGGAACGTCCTTTTGTGCAAATGCGTTTGTATGATGGCTTCAGCTGTCCGCTGCCGGTGCATCGGTCTCGGCTGCAGCCAGCGCCTGCTCATGCTCGTGCAGATCCCGGCGGAGCATCTGGTAGATCGCCGCCGCGATGGGCACACCCAGCAGCATGCCGGCCACGCCCATCAGGCCGCCGCCGATGGTCACCGCAGCCAGCACCCACACGCCGGGCAGGCCGATGGAGCTGCCCACCACGCGGGGATAGATCAGGTTGCCCTCCAGCTGCTGCAGCACCAGGATGAACACAATGAACCACACCGCCTGAATGGGGGAGACGGTGAGGATCATAAAGGCACCCACCGCCGCGCCGATGTAGGCGCCCGCCACCGGGATGAGGGCGGTGAAGCCCACCAGCGTGCCCACCATGGCCGCATAGGGGAAGCGCAGCAGGGTCATGCCCGCCATACACAGCAGGCCCAGCACCACCGCTTCCATGCACTGGCCCACGATGAACTTGCGGAAGCACTCGTTCAGGGTGCGCAGCACATAGCGCAGCCGCCCCGCCCACAGTTCGGGCAGGAAGCGCCGGGTCAGCCGGTCGAACTGGTTCAGCAGGGTCTCCTTGCCCACCAGCAGGTACAGCGCAAAGATGAGCCCGATGACCACGGTGGTCACCACCCCCGCTGCGGAGGACACCGCGCTGACCGCCACCTGGGCCGCACCGCCCACGCCCTCCAGCAGGGTCTTGGCCAGTTCGGTCAGCCGCTGCTGCCAGTCCACCTTGGCCAGCGAGGTGGCCAGCTCCTCGGCAGACAGGGCCTCAGCCACGCCGCTCTCCTGCAGCCACAGGCCCAGATCCTTCAGCGCAAGGGGGATCTCGGCCATCAGCAGACGGATGGCCGCCATCAGCTCGGGGACCACCAGCAGCACCACCAGCAGGATCACCGCCACAAAACTGAGCAGCGCCGCCACGATGCACACCGCCCGCCGCAGTTTCTGCGCCGTCCGCCCCTTGAAGGGGTAGTGCCGCTCATAAAAGCTCATCAGGATGTTCAGCAGGTAGGCCATGACCACGCCCACGATCAGCGCCTCGGCCGAAGCCAGCGCCGCCCCGCCCAGCGTGATCAGCCCATCCCAGTAGTGAATGGCCAGATACAGCAAAAATACGCTCACCCCGACCCGGATGCAGCTCTTCCATTCGATCTTCATTTGATATGGATCCATCCTGCCCGCAGCCGCAGGCCTCATAAAATCGCTCTCACAGTGTCATTATACCGCCGCAGCCACCGCGTAAAAACCAACAAACCCTGTGCAGTGTGAAACAACGCCGCAGCCGGGGCCGGCCGCTCACTTTTTGCGGCCGGTGCGGGGCTTTGCCCGCTGGGGCGGCTGCCCCTGCGCTGCGTGCCGGCCCGCCAGCAGGCCGGTGCCGAAGGCCCAGTGCAGATTGTACCCGCCGCAGCTTCCTGCGCAGTCCAGCGTTTCGCCCACAAAGTACAGGCCGGGGCAGCCCCGCAGCCCGAAGCTCTCCGGCTCCACCTCGCTGAGCGCAATGCCGCCGCCGGTGGTCTGCGCCTGGTTCCAGCCCACCGGCTGCAGGCCGGTGAACCGCCAGTCGGTGAGGCCCCGGGCAAGCCGCAGCCAGTCTTCGCCGCGCAGCTCTGCCGCCGGGCGGGTGTCCGCGCCGAGCCCGCAGGCCTTCCACACCGCCAGACCCACCCGACGGTTCACAAGGCCGGTCGTGTAGCCGGCGGCGGTGACCCCGGGCAGGGCCTTCGCCCGGGCCGCAAGGCGCGCGGCCAGCGCATCCGTCTCCTCCCCGGGGAACAAGTTCAGCGAGATCTGCCGCTCCACCGGCTTCCCGCCGGGGCGCAGCAGGCCGGACAGCTGCATCACCGCGATGCCCGACAGCCCGTATTCGGTGAACTGCACCTCACCCCGCTCGGTGCGCAGGGGGCGGCCGTCCGCCAGCAGGGTCGCATCACCCTTGACCCGGATGCCCGCCAGACCCTGCACCTGCTTTTTCTCGCACTGCAGCGGCACCAGGCAGGGGTATAGGGGCTCGGTGCGCAGGCCGCACTGCCGGGCCAATTCAGGGCCAAACCCGTCGGTGCCAAACTGGGGCCCGGCGCTGCCGCCCAGGGCACAGATGACCGCATCCGCCCGCAGGCTCTCACCCCCGGCCAGCCGCACTGTGTAGCCCTCCCGCTGCTGGCGCAGCTCCTGCACGGCACAGTCGGTGCGCACCTCCACGCCGGTGCGCTCCAGCCAGTCCAGCAGCAGATTCAGCACGTCCGCTGCCTGGTTGGAGTAGGGGTAGATGCGCCCCGCCTCGTCCGGCTCCCGGCACCACAGCCCGTGGGCGGCGAACCAGCCCAACGGGTCGGCCTGTTCCACCGCCGCAAGGCAGGCGGCCAGCGCCTTCCGGTCGGCGGAGAAATACCAGCCCGCATCCCGGTGGGCGTTGGACAGATTGCACCGCCCGTTGCCGGTGGCAAGCAGCTTCTTGCCCACCCGGGCGTTGCGCTCCAGCAAGGTCACCCGGGTGCCCGCCGGGGCAGTCTCCGCCGCTGCGACGGCCGCCGCGATGCCCGCTGCGCCGCCGCCCAGAATGAGGATGTGTCTTGCCATGATGCGCCCGCCTTCCCTGGTCGTTTCTTTAATATAGGTAGTATAGCACAGGAACGCCGGACGGCTCAATGGTGGACTCTGCCGCCTTTTTCGCCCGCCGCCCCAGACATACAAAAGCCCCGGCTCCATCGCGAAGCCGGGGCAGGGAAGTTACTTCATGCGGCGCAGGGTCTCGGCCACCATGGCGTAGGTGCGCTGCAGCGAGCCGATGAACAGCCGCTCACGGCAGGTATGTACGTCGGCCAGGTCGGGGCCGATGCACACGCAGTCCAGGCCGGGGATCTTGCCCGCGAACAGGCCGCACTCCACACCCGCGTGGATGGCCTCCACCCGGGGCTCGTAGCCGTACTGCTCGGTGAACACCTCCACCATCTTCTGGCGCAGGGGGGACTCGGGCTTGTACTCCCAACCGGGGTAATCGCCCTCCACCTGCAGGGCGCCGCCCAGCAGAGCGGCCAGGCTCTCCAGCCGGTCCACCAGCATCTGCTTCTGGCTGTCCACACTGCTGCGGACACAGAAGCCGGCGTGGACCACATCGCCCTCGGTGTACAGCACGCCCAGGTTCAGGGAGGTCTGCACCAGGCCATCCACATCGGCGCTCATGGCCTGGATGCCGTTGGGGGCGCAGCACAGCAGGCACACCACCCGGTCGGTGGAGGCCTGGTCCATGGGCAGAGCGCACTCAGCGGGGGCCACAGTCACGGTCACGCCGGGGTCGGTCACCCGCAGCTCGTTGCGCAGCTCGGCCTCCAGCGCGGCACACACGGCGCGCACCACAGCCTCATCGCCGGCCACCACCTGCGCCTGTGCGTCCACAGGGATGGCGTTGTCCTTCTGACCGCCGGTCACCGCGCCGATGCGCAGAGCGGTCTGCTTCTGCACGGCGCGCAGCGCACGGCCCAGCAGCATGCTGGCGTTGCCGCGGCCCCGGTCGATCTCCACGCCGGAATGGCCGCCCTGCAGCCCGGTGACGGCGATGGTCAGGGCGGTGCCCTCGCAGGCCGCGCGGGTGACGGGCAGGGTCATGCGGGACACGTTGCCGCCGGCGCAGCTCACGGTGAACACGCCCTCCAGCTCCGAATCCATATTGATCATGGCGCGGCCCTGCAGGCAGCTCACATCGATGCCGAAGGCGCCGTACATGCCGGTCTCCTCGTCCACCGTGAACACCGCCTCAAGGCGGGGCAGGCTCAGGGTGTCGTCGTCCATGAGGGCCAGAGACATGGCCACGCCCAGGCCGTCGTCGGCGCCCAGGGTGGTCCCCTTGGCGTACACGGTGTCGCCGTCCACCACCAGATCCAGGCCCTCGGTCTCTATGTCCTTGGTGCAGTCGGGCGCCTTGGCGCACACCATGTCCATGTGGCTCTGCAGGATCACCGCAGGGGCGCTCTCATAGCCGGGGGCGGCGGGCTTGATGATGATGACGTTGTTCAGCGCATCCTGATGGTACTCGAAGCCGCGCTGCTTCGCGAACTCCACCAGCCAGTCGCTGACCGCCTTCGTGTTGCCGGAACCGTGGGGGATGGCACACATCTCCTCAAAAAAGCGGAATACGCCGCGGGGCTCCAGATGTTCCAAAACTGCCATTGTTGTCGCTCCTTTTCATAAACTGCTCAGGGCCGCAGGACGAACCCGTCCGGGCCGTCCTTTTGGATGTACTGCTGGTCCAGCAGGAAATCGATGACCTGCGGGGCAAATTCCGCGCCGTTCTGCACGGTCAGGCTCTTGCGCGACCAGAACTGCCGCACCCGCACGCCGGTGATCACCCCGGCCACCTGTGCTTTGGTGATGCGCCCGTGCTTTTTCAGGTGCTTCACCACACGGCTGCCGCAGGCGCTCAGCAGGTTCCGGGTCATGTCCTCGCCCTGATCCAGCGCCTTTTTCATGCCCCACACATAGAGCACCGCCGTGGCCGCGGCGAACATCGCCACACCCAGCAGGATCTGTCCGATGGTCATTGAGGCACCTTGTCCTTTCCTTTGAAGTAGACAAAGCCGTTGTTGCGCAGGATCTGCATATACTTCACGAACCGCTCGTACAGGGGCTCGGCGGCGTCGCCGAACTGCTCCTTCACCAGCAGGGCCAGCTCACCCACGGTGCGCTGCCCATCGATGAGAGGGAAGATGAAGCTGCCGGTCTCGTCCAGCTCGATGTGGCTGACCCGGGGCCGATGGAACACCTTCTGGGCGATGGTGGCGTACACACCGCGATGCACCATATGGATGGTGACCTTGCCGTTCTCCTCGCTCCAGGTGTTCTTCTCAGAGATCACCGGGATGTAATCCAGATAGTTCTCCGACTGTTTCTTTGCCATTTGCTGCCATTCTCCTTAAAAAAAGCCGGGCCATATACCCAAGTATACAGCCCGGCGGTCGTTTGGTAAAGGGGTTTGCTTACTTGCTGCTGTCGTCCTTAGCACCCTTGGCGGCGAACGCAACGAGGGAGGCCAGCAGAGCGGCAAAGGCGACCAGAGCGCCGATGTTGCCCAGGCTGATGCTGCCGGACAGATCCACGTTGATGCCCAGCACGGCCAGAACGGCCAGCAGGATGCCCACCAGGCCCTCACCGGCGATCATGCCGGAGGCGTACAGAACACCGGACTGCACCGCGTTGTTCTGAGCCTTCTCGTCCTTGTACTTGCGCTTCTCGACCAGCCAGCGCACCACACCGCCCAGCATGATGCCGGCGTTCAGGTGGATGGGCAGGTAGATGCCGATGGCGATGGGCAGCACGGGCAGACCCAGCAGCTCCATCAGCAGGGCGATGAACACGCCGATGAAGACCAGGCTCCAGGGCAGGTTGCCGTCCATAACGCCCTCGATGACCATCTTCATCATGGAAGCCTGAGGAGCGCCCAGCTCCTCGGAGCCGAAGCCCCAGGCGTTGTGCAGGAGCATCAGGATGGCGCCGATGGCGATGGAGGAGACCGCCACGCCGATCAGCTCGCCGTACTGCTGCTTACGGGGGGTAGCACCCAGCAGGAAGCCGGTCTTCAGGTCCTGAGAGGTGTCGGCAGAGATGGCCACGATCACGCAGATGACGGAACCGATGGCGATGGCACCCACCATGCCGGTGGCACCGGTGGTACCGGTGGCCTTCAGCAGGATGGTGGCGATCAGCACGGTGGCGATGGCCATGCCGGAAACAGGGGTGTTGGAGGAGCCGATGGAGCCGACCATGCGGGCGGCCACGGTGGCGAAGAAGAAGCCGAAGATCAGGATGACCACGGCGCCCAGGAAGTTGACGGGGATGCCGGGGTACAGCCAGATGAACACGACCACGGCAGCGCAGACGGCCAGGATCACCTTCAGGGGGATCTCCTGCTCGGTGCGCAGGGTGCCGGTGCTGCTCTTGCCGTAGGACTTGAAGGCAGCGCTGAAGGCGGTGACGATGGTGGGCAGGGACTTGATCAGGCTGATGAAGCCGCCGGCCACCAGCGCGCCGGCGCCGATGTAACGGATGAAGGAATCCCAAATGCCCCAGGTACCGCCGGTGGCCCACAGCTCAGCCACGGACACGTCAGCGGGGTAGATGACCAGATCGCTGCCGAACAGTACGATCAGGGGCATCAGCACGAACCAGGTCATGAAGCTGCCGGCGAACATGTAGGAGGAGATGCGGGGGCCGCAGATGTAGCCCACGCCGGCCAGCGCGGGCAGAACGTCCACGCCGATGCCGGAGCCCTTGTAGGCGTCGATGGAGTAGTCCACCTCGCTGGGGAACAGCTTCAGGCCGTCCGCGATGAACTTGTACACGGCGGCAATGCCCAGACCGCTGAACACGGTGGAGGCGCGGCTGCCGCCCTGCTCACCGGCCATCAGGACCTCGGCACAGGCGCGGCCCTCGGGGTAGCCCAGAGTGCCGTGCTCCTTGACGATCAGAGCGCTGCGCAGGGGGATCATCATCATAACGCCCAGCACACCGCCGCACAGGGCGATCAGAGCGATGTCGATGATGGAGGGAACGTCGCACACACCCTCGTCCGCCCACATGAACAGGGCGGGCATGGTGAAGATGGCGCCGGCGGCCAGGGACTCACCGGCAGAGCCGATGGTCTGAGCCATGTTGTTCTCCAGAATGGAGTCGCGCTTGAACAGGAAGCGGACCACACCCATGGACAGAACCGCAGCGGGGATGGAGGCGGAGATGGTCATGCCGACGCGCAGGCCCAGATAGGCGTTCGCACCGCCGAACACAACAGCCAGGATCGCGCCCAGGATCACCGAGAACAGGGTGAACTCAGGGACGACCTTTTCCGCCGGGATAAACGGCTGAAATTTCTTGTCTTCCACGATTGATTCTCCTAATTTTTTATTCTTTGACGCTCCATGGAAGAAGCGTCCTGTCTCTGTGCGGCCGCCGCGCCCGTCTCACACTGCGGACGGAGCGGCTTTGCACAGGGAACACAGAGTTTTGGGGCGGCGCCTTACTTGTACAGCAGGTCCTCGCAGTAGCGGTACACCCACTCGGTGGGGGTGATGCCCTGCTCCTTGGCGCCGGTCAGGGACAGGATGGTGTTGGCGGGCATGATCTCCTCGATCTTCTTGCGCAGAGAGGCCTCATCGCCGTCAAACAGATACTCCTCGGCGCCGCAGATGACGCCGGCGGTGTTGTGCCACCACTCCACCTGATACAGGATGCCGCGCTCCGCGATCAGCTTCGCCAGGCGGATCTCCTCCTCCTGAGAGGAAGCCTTCAGGCCGTTGTTGGAGGAACCGAAGATGTACTTGCAGTTCAGCTTGGCGATGCTCTCGTCGTCGAAGATGCCGCCGATGGCGCAGGGGCTCTGGATGTCCACGTTCTGGAACAGCACCTCGGACACGGGGCAGCTCTCGATCTGGTAGCCGGGATGCTGCTCGATGAAGCTCTTGACAGCCTCCTCATTGATGTCGGCCACGATCAGCTTGGACACGCCGCCCTCCAGCAGCAGCTCACCCATGTACCAGCCGACGGCGCCCAGGCCCATCAGCGCGGCGCTCTTGCCGGCCACACTGCGGACGCCCTCCTCAAAGTTGATGGCCTCCAGCAGAGCCAGATACACACCGTAGGCGGTGGGGGTACCGGTGGGGCCGGTCTTGGCCTTCAGGCCGCCGGTGTACTGCATGGAGTAGCCCTGCTCGATCATCACATCGGACATCTCCACAGGGAAGTTCATGTCGGGGCCGGTCATGTCGCGGCAGCTGTCCAGCGCGAAGGCCAGGAAACCCATGACCTCCATGTTGTCCAGATCCAGCGGAGCCATGGTGACGGTGGCCTTGCAGCCGCCGAAGGGCAGGTGGCCGGCGATGTTCTTGAAGCTCATGCCGCGGCCCAGGTTCAGGCCGTCAATGATGACCTCGAACTCGGGCTCGTCGTAGGAGTGACGGCGGATGCCGCCGGCCATGATGGCATGGCTCTTGTTCAGAACGCCCAGCTTGCGGCTGTGCTCGTTCATCATGAAGCGGATGTCGTACTTCTTGTAATAGTAGATGTCGATGCCGAAGTGCTTGCCCGCGCGCAGCAGGTCCAGCACCTCCTCCAGGTACTCCTTCTGGCCGTACTTCTCGAACAGCGCCCAGGTCTCCTTGGTGTTCAGGTAACGGGCGTCCTCGGTGAAGATGCCGTCGATCCACCAGCGGTGGTTGTAGTTCTCAAAGTCGTGGTCTTCCTCCCACTCCTTGGCCGCAAACAGCTTCACCTGATCGGTCTTGAAGTCGTAGCGGATCTTCATGGTGGTCAGACCCTCTTCGCGCAGAGGGATAAACAGGCTCTTTCCCATTCTCCGGGCTCCTTCTTTCTCGCTTTTTCGCGGGTTTTGCAACGCAATCCGCACACTTATATGTATTATATACTGTAAAGCGAAAAAGTCGTACTTGCAACCCCGAATCCTTTATATTAAAATAAGAAAAACTAATATAAGGGAGGGGCGGCCATGAATCTGAACCAGCTGAAATATTTCGTCGCAGTGGCGGAATACCGCAGTTTCACCAAGGCGGCAGAACAGTATTTTCTGACCCAGACGGCCATCACCCAGCAGATCCATAAGCTGGAGGACACGGTGGGAGTGTCCCTCATCGACCGCAAGACCCGCCCCATCTCCCTGACCCCCATGGGGCAGGTGCTGTACCGGGAGGCCCGCAGCATCCTGATGCGGATGGACACTGCCGTGCGCCGCACCCGCGAGGCAGCCAGCGGCATCAGCGGCAGCCTGCGCATCGGCTACACCAAGGGCTACGAGCACAGCGAGCTGGCCACCAAACTGCGGCAGTTCCACCTGCAGTATCCCAACGTGCTGCTGAGCTGCCACCGCTGCGACACCGACCTGCTGACCACCGGCCTGATCGACGGCCAGTACGATGTGATCTTCACCTGGGACAGCACCAACATCTGCAAGGATGAGGCGGTGCAGTACCGCCTGCAGGACCGGGTGCGGCTGATGGTGGCGCTGTACGGATCCCATCCGCTGGCCCAGCGCACCGGGCTGACCCGTGCCGACCTGCGGGACGAAGTGATGCTGTTCATGTCCCCCTCGGGCTCGGGCGATTCGCTGGGCGACGAGTACTTCATCCGCCTGTACCAAAATGCCGGCTATTACCCCAACATCCTGCTGCGCTCCAGCGATGTGGAAAGCATCCTGATGATGGTGGCCGCCGAGGTGGGCATCTCGGTGCTGCCGGTGTCCTGCATGCAGCATCTGTCCGAGTCGGACAACCTCGTATTCGTGCCGCTGGAGGGCGAACACGAGGTGGAGGAGATCCTTGCGGTGTGGCGGCGGGACAACGCCAGCCCGTCCCTGCGCAAGTTCCTCGACCTGCTGGGGCACGGGGACGCCGCCCCGTCTTTTTGAGGCGCACAACGCGTTTTATTATACCATTCGGAACGCTTTGCCGCAATATTTTCGAGCGATTTTTCTCAGGAAAATCAAAGAAAACCCCCGGCCCTTGCGGCCGGGGGCTGCTTTTTTGCGCCGGGGCAGGCGTGCACCCCGCCCCGCGCAGATAAAATGTCTTTCATGCAAGGACAGATCCTTCGAGGACATCCGCAGGCGTGAGCACTGCACCGAGAATGCAGATCGCGATCATCCCGGTCGGGATCGCCATGTCCTTTGTGGATCGTTTGAGGTTTCCCTTATAGATACAGGCGTCTCTCTTGCAGCAATACCGCGCAAAAACTCCCGCAAACGCCGCTGTTTCCGCTGCCCTTGTTCGACCTCAGTTCATGCAGGATCATATAGTCCCCAAAATTGCCGCCCATGGTGCCCTTCGTTCCGTCCGTCTGTTTTCGGCCTGCCCGGCCCCTTTTTTACTCCCGAAATGTTACCTTCACTTTTGCGATCAACGGGTTTCTCTGCCCTTATCATATCGCAGGCAGAGTATCATAACCGGGACTTTGATCCGTTTTTCCGTTTTTTGAAAAAAACGCCCATTTGCCGGCGTTTTGCAAACGCCCGGGGTGCTGCCGCAAGCTGTAAAAAAGCAGGCACCGTTTGTGGAACGGAACCTGCTTTTGCGTACGTTTTGATCGCGTGTTTGACCGCGGTTTGCCCGCCGGGGCAGTCACAGCATGACCAGAAGCCCCACCACAGTCGCAGCCACCAGCCCGATCAGCATCCCGCGCAGGCTGCCCTTGAAGTGGAACCACACCGAGGAAGGCTCAAAGGCGCCGACCCCGGCAGCCCGGTAGAACCGGTCGGTGGATGCGCACAGCACATCCATCACAAGGAAGTCGTACCAGTCCACCACCAGCCACAGGCCGTATGCGGTCAGTGTACCCTCCCTGAATGTATCAATGCCGTTGACCGTCCGCAGCAGCAGCGCAAACAGCGCCGCATAGACCACCACTGCCGCCAGCTTGCGGAGAACATCCTGTTTCCGGGCCGGCGGCTTTTGTGCGATGAGCCCCAGCGCCCGCAGGCGCTCGGTCACAATGGGCGGGTAATCGTTGACAAAGGCCGTCTGTTTTTTGCGGAATGCCAGCCAGATCAGCAGATGGAACAGCAGACACAGCAAAACCGCTTCGATCCAAAAAATCATGATTCCTCCTCACTTGATGCCGGTCAGCAGGGCAGAGCCTGCCAGATCCAGCCACAGGGCCTCCTTCTTTTCCAGGAACATCCCGTCGGCGGTGTCGATCAGCTCCACCTTTTCGTAGCCGGCGGCCTTCAACTCCTCCACAAAGGCCTGCATATCCCCATACCGGGCCGGGGTCATGATGTCGTGCAGCGCAAAAACGCCGCCCTTTTTCAGCACACGCAGGGTCTCACGCAGGCACCCCTGCTTGTCGGCGCCCGCAATGTTGTGGTACACATAGTTGCTGACGACCGCATCAAAACTCTCGTCCGGGAAGTCCAGCCGCAGAGCATCCCCCTGCCGGAAAGCAACGTTGGAGACCCCCTCGGCCCTTGCGTTGCGCTCACACAGGCCACGGCTGTAGGAGGCGTACTCCTTGCCCCAGCGGTCAACGCCCAGCACAGCCGCACCCGGGCTGCGCCGGGCACAGGCAATGGTCAAAGCACCGCTGCCGCAGCCCACATCCAGGCACCGACCGCCCTCTGGGATCGTCACATACGCCGCCACGCCCTCCACGATGGTTTTGCTCAGCTTCCGTTTGCCCTCATAGGAAAAGGCATTGTGCAGATGCAGCAGCCACACCGCAGCCACCAGCAGCACTGCGGCCGCCGCGCCCGCGATCCCCATCAATGCGGTCTTCAGCGCACCTGCCGGCAGAGCGACCGCAAACACGGCCATCAGCACCGCAGCGGCGATGGCCCCGCCGCCAAAGCCGTACAGCATTCCTTTGGGGACCCAGTTTTTATAATCCGGTCTCATGGGCATTCTCCTTTACCAGTTTCGGATCGCAGCCGCCAGTCTTTCGTCGATGTCCAGCCGGGTCTGCCTGCATTCCTTCGGGTGCTTTCGCGCCGAGCGGAACGCCGCCCAGGGCAGCAGGTCACAGACGATGGGCAGCATCTGCCGGAGCATAGACTGGGGGAACACGAAATGGGTGCCGTGCTCATAGAGCCAGGCTTCGTATTCACATTCGTGGGCCGTGCCCTCCAGGCGCTCCATCATGCGGCGGATGTACTTGCAGGTATCCCACAGGACATCGTCCTCCGCACCCACAAAGATGACCTTGCCCGCGATGCGCTCCACCTTGATCTTCTCCTCCTCCCGGACCGGGTGACGCCGCTCGGATTCGTCGAACATCTTCCGGGAGGCGATCAGGTCACCGCCGGCTTTGGATTCTTCCCGGATGCGCTGCCAGTATTCCGGGTGGCGGTAGGCATAGGGAAGATACGGCAGGTCCTCACCATACAGGGCAATGCTGGACTCGTTCTCGCCGGGCCGCTCGTGGGCGCCGTCCTTTCCGTCCTGGTAAAAGCCCTCCATAATGAAATCCGGCGGGGAGAGCGCGACCGTCAGGGTGATCTCCTGGAAGTAAGACGCCGCCACCAGCGCCATCATGCCCGTGGTGGAGGCGCCGGCGATGCCGATCTTCTCATTTCCCCGGGCTTTGAGGCAGGCAATGGCCTTTTCAAACCGCTCCAGCGGGTAGCGGTGGTGACCGTAGTCCCGCTTGTCCGGGGACATGGCCAGCACGTTGCAGCCCAGCTTCTGCACCCATTTCGCACCGGATACCGCCATCCGGTCATCGGAGGAATCCCCCAGCATGACGATCATGGCCTTGCTGGTCACATTTTCATTGGGATAATATACACCGTAAAAGCCGTCCGTTTCCGGGTAAAAATATAGTTTCTTCATATTGCAATATTGCAGCCCTCCTATTTTACCGTCAGCTTAAAATCACAGCATTCGTCTCCGCGCCCCAGCGTCTTGGTTCTGCCCCAGATCAGCTTCGGGTGCATATTGCCGTAGGCAACGTCGTCGGATGCGCAGAAGGCTGGAACGATCTCCGGACAGCCGTATTTTTTGCAGATGCTCATGTAGGGACATTCCAGCATATCCATTCTGAAACAGCCTTGTTTGGATTCATAATGCCTCGCTTTGAAGCCCGCGTCCGGGCCAAACATTTTGTTGACACCGATCAAAAAGAGGTTCGGAACCGCTTTGTAAAGTCCCGGTATCTTCAATAGCTTTTGGATCACCTTCCCTGGCTTCTGGGCACGAGTTATGTAAAAGTCGAGGATCAGCTGCGCGGCATCCTCCCGGCCGACACCGCAGTTTACCAGCGCTTCAAAAACGCTGATCGCCGGGTAAATGCGGCTGCGGGTGTGCATCTGCACCGCCTTGGATTCGTCCGCATTTTCAGCGCACAACCCGTCAAACCGCGACCATGCATAAGCCATAATTGTTGCGTGGTTTTCAGCATACAGCTCATCTATCAAAACGGATATTTCATCCAGAAAGGAATTTTTTCTTTTCTTCATTTCACCGTCTCCTTTCTGGCAGCGGCATATACCGCTTTCGCTTCCTCAATGAATTGTTCCGTATGTTCCGCGATCAGGCCGCCGTGCCCCACATTTGTGAATACCTTGTAAGTAAAGGCATATCCGGCATCCTGCCATTTTTGAATGTCTTTCGCCAGTTTTCGCTCCACCTGACTGTTGATCCCGTGCCAGATGTGCATATCTGCGTTGCGAAATACTTCAAAATCAATGGGCCTGCCAATCAAGCAGGCATCCTGGTTCTTCCAGCTCTGCCATGTGGCATCCGGGTACAAAAGCCGCTCCGCATCTTCTATGGTTCGTCCGGTGAGCTTCGCCAGTATTTTTTTGCGAATCGGGCCGGCTTTTGCCATCATCTGATAAAAGAAGCCGGTAAAGAAAAAGAGATAGATTTCCCTGCCCAGCCTGCTTTGGATATTGGGATAATCATGGGTACTCATGCCGTCGGCAATGGCTGTTGTGACGGTTAGCCGCTTGTCTGCCAAAACCTCCAGCAGCACCCGGCAGCCGTAGGATAGAGCGTAGAGAATGTCGATCTTGCCGCCGTGATGCTCCAGGATATAGTTACCCAGCTGCTTCGCCTCATCCATAACGGAGACAAATTCCGTATCCGGCTCGGAAGGGTTGAAGCCATCGTAGGCAACTACCACTACATGGAAGTCCTTCGCCAGCCGCTCCGCCACCGGCAGTACACCTTTGTAGCAGACCCCGCCGCCGTGGAGCAGTACCATTAGGGTATCGTTGTGTTGTCCGAATTCAAAGTATTTCATGTTTCTCTTTCTCCTGATTTAAGTGGACGGAACGTCTTGAAGATCAGCCCCGCAAACAGGGCGCACAGCGCGCCGCCCACAGCCAGCAGAAGCAGGAGCTTACATTCTTCTAAAGAATATTCCGCCCGCAGAGCGGTAAACAGGGCAGTCAAGCCGACGATCACCCCGCCAAAACCTCCCCAGGTCAGTGTACCGAAGCCCCGGTACAGCCGCGTTCTGGGCAGGACGCGGTCCAGCTTTTGGATCCGCTCGCTGATCAGCTCTGCAATACCGATCACCATCGCGGCAGCCGGCAGCACCCCCACCACTGCGGCCGCCTGTACCAGCGGCACCTCCATGAAGGGCGGCCTCTCCGAAAAGCACCGGGCCAAGCTGACCAAATACAGGATCCATCCCACATTGCCCGGTACATCATAGATCAGCCAGCGCACCGTGGAGATGTCGCTCTCATACAAGGGCTCTTTCGCTTTTCTCATCGCACGTCCCTCCTTAAACAAAAGTCGCATTTGTCCGCACCCTTGCCCAGCGTTCCGGTGCGGCGGAACTCCAGCCCCGGCAGGCTTCCATAAATGCAGTCGTCGATCTCACAGGAGAAGCGGATGATCTCCGGGCAGCCGATCTCGGTCAGATACTTGCAGTAAGGGCACTGCGTGATGTCGAACCGGACCTCATCCTGTGTGATGCAGTGCTTGACGGAGCAAAAGCCCGCCTCCTCGTTGAAGGAAGTCTCCAGCATTTTTGCAAAAACGATCAGCATCAGGCGGTCCACGCCGGGGATCCGCAGCGGCACCGAGAGCAGCCGCGCGACCTTCCTGCCTTCCCGTTCCACCCCGTGCTCCAGGATCTCCAGCGCATCCCTGGGGTGCATCTCCCGAAGCGCCATGTACAGCGCGGCCATGCGGAACATCTGCCCGTCGGTATGCGCCTTTGTTTTCTCCGGAAGATGCGCATACCGGGCGCATAAGCCTTCCAACCTCTGCCCGGCGTTCGCCCAGATGCGCCCGGCCTCGGCCTTGCCGTAGCGCTGCACCAGATCTCTTTTGATGTCCCGGTAGCCGCTGTCGTGATCCAGCATCCAAACACCGCTCTTCATAAGCAGATCTCCCTTATCTTCTGTGCCCACTGCTCCGGGTACAGCACCAGCAGTTCCTCATGCTCCAGGTCGAACGAGTGGATGACCGGGTCAGCAAAGTGTTTTTGGTAACGGCGCAGGTACTCCGTCCCCATCTTCGCTGCATAAAAGCAGTGCACCGTGCTGCCGGGCACGCAGATGCTCTCCTCCAGCGGCGTGATCAGATCGGAACAGAACTGGTTGTAAACGCTCTCCTTTTTTATAAAGGGCAAGCCGCCGGCCCCGATGCCGAACATGGCCATGAAGCGGTCCCGGTAGGGCGTTCGCTTCTTTTCCATCAGGCCCTGCAGCACCCGCGGGTACTCGCCGGTGCTGACGATCTTATGAAGCAGGGGAACGGCGAGCCGGCATTTCAGCTTCGCTTTCCAAACGGGGTCCTGGTCCAGGTCCGAGCTGCCCAGGACCGCGTGATCCATGCGGATGTTTTTGCGCTGCAGCAGCAGCCCCACAAACGAGCCGCCCAAACTGCAGCCATAGGCGGCACGGATGTGCCCCCCGAAGCAGGTTTTGATGTATTCCTCGATCTTTTCCGTCTCCGTCTGCATATCGGGAAAAACCGTGTCTTCCGTTTCGTCGAAGCCATCATAGGACGCGCAGACCACATGGAACTCCCGCGCCAGCAGCGGGATCACCCGCCCGAAGTTCCGCTCCCATTGGCAGCAGGTGCCGGGGAGCAGCAGGAGCACCGGGGACGAACGCGCGCCAAATTCATAAAAGATCACAGGTCTTTTCCCTCCATGTATCCGTAAAACGCCCGGTGGAGCTGCGCCATCTCTTCCCGGGCCGTCAGGGCGTGCCGGCGCATGAACCGGTCGCCAAACGAACTGTTGTAGACAAAGGGCAGCACCCAAGCCGTCAGCGCCGGCGGGCACAGCCGAAACAGGTTCATCTTGGGCGGCGAGATGGCATCTCCCCGGGCTTTCAGCCCTGCAAAGTTCTCCTGCAGCGCCCGTGCGGTCCTGCGCATCACAGCCTTGTCCCGGTGCACCAGCCCGGGATCTGCCGTGAGGTAGTAGGCATCCGCCAGCGGCACCACCATGGCCAGATGGCACACCTGCCATGCATGCATATCCGGGACGATCTGGCAGGGGATGCCCGCCCGGGCCAAAACCCGTTTCAGGGCATCCACCCGGGCAGTGCGCGCACCGTCGATCTCTGCAAAGGTGGTGGGCTGGATCAAGGCAGGGGTCAGCCCTGCATCCAAAACACCGTCCTGTATGCTGCCGCCCGCCCCGGGAAACCCGGGCAGGATGCGCCCCGTTCCGCAGATCGCCTCCCAGTCGGTGTAGCGGTCCAGAGAGTTCACCATGGTCACGATGGTGGGGCTGACATTGTCCCTCAGCTGCTGCAGCGCCTCGGTGAGCTGTTCGGCGCGGACGGTGAGAAAGATATAGTCATACCGGTCGCCCGGTTCCAGCCGGCTCAGGACCCGGACGGGCTCCCGCAGGATGTGCGCCCCTGCCCGGTACTGAATGCCCTGCCGACGAAGCTGCTCCAGCCGGCGGCCCCGGGCCAGCACCGAGACGTCGCAGCCGCTTTTCGACAGGCGGACCGCATAGGTGCTTCCGATCACACCGGCACCATAGATCAGGATACGCATGGACACCCCTCCCTCCATGTTAGCTCTAGCTAACTCTTTGCCGAACAAAATGCCGCGCAGGGCAGCGCGGCCTGGTTCTATCCAAATTCTAATACGCCCTCCGCCGCAAGTCAATACAGTCTCCGGGCTGCCGACCCGACCCCGTGCGGGCCGCAGACAAAAAAAGATCCCCCTGCCGTCGTTCAGACGACAGGGGGATCCTGCGCATTACAAGTATGGGGCCAGGGCGATGTCACATCATCGGCCCGGTCCGGTCACGCTTTGCCGTGCGCGCAAGACCGGCGCTGGGATCAGCGGGGGTTCTTGATGGCAGCCTGAGCGGC
>JAFUQL010000092.1 GCA_017472375.1 Oscillospiraceae bacterium
ATGCATGAAGTACTCGCCCATGGCACAGCCGGAGTAGGGGGCGATGTACTGCAGGGGGCTCAGCTCGGAGGCGGTGGCGGCCACGACGATGGTGTAATCCATGGCGCCGCCCTGCTCCAGGGTCTCCACCAGCTGGGCCACGGTGCTGCGCTTCTGGCCGATGGCCACATAGATGCAGATGACGTCCTTGCCCTTCTGATTGAGGATGGTGTCGGTGGCGATGACCGTCTTGCCGGTCTGGCGGTCACCGATGATCAGCTCGCGCTGGCCGCGGCCGATGGGGATCATACTGTCGATGGCCTTGATGCCGGTCTGGAGAGGCTCCTTGACCGGCTGACGGGCCACGATGCCGGGGGCGGGACTCTCGATGGGCCGCCAGCCGGACGCCTCGATGGGGCCCTTGCCGTCGATGGGCTGGCCCAGCGCGTTCACAACGCGGCCGATCATGGCCTCGCCCACGGGCACGCTGACCACCTTGCCGGTGCGCTTGACGGTGCTGCCCTCTTTCAGGCCCTCGTCGCTGCCCAGCATAACGATGGAAACGGTGTTCTCCTCCAGGTTCTGAGCCAGGCCGAAGGCGCCGTTCTCAAACTCCACCAGCTCGCCGGCCATACAGTTGTCCAGGCCGGAGGCCCGGGCGATGCCGTCACCGACCAGGATGACCGAGCCGGTCTCGCTGCGCTGGATGGTGTTCTCATAATGCTTGATCTGGGACCGGATGATCTTGGAGATCTCTTCGGGTTTCAGTTACATGGCAGTTTTCACCACAACTTTCTTTGTTGGATTTTGTTTGCCTTACAGCGCGGCCTGCGCCACAGCCTGGCGCACCGCGGCAAGGCGGCTCTTGAGGGTGCCGTCCAGCTGCACGCCGTCCAGGTCCAGGCGGATGCCGCCCAGGCAGTCCGGGTCCACCTTCACGGCCACCTGCACCTGTTTGCCGGTCATGGCCGAGAGCTTCGCCTCAAGGCGTGCCTTCTGGTCGCCGGTCAGGGGCAGGGCGGCGGTGGCGGTGGCGGTCACGATGCCGTGGGCCGCGTTGTAGCGGCGGCGGTACTCCTTGCAGCAGGCGGGCCATTCGCCGATGGCCTCCCGCTCGCAGAGGATCTTTGCAAAATTGATCAGGTAGGGATGGGCGCCCGCCAGCGCCTCGCCCAGTAGGGCGGTGCGCTCGGGCTTGGGGATACTGGGGATGGCCAGAAGGCGCAGCCAGTCCGGCTCGGCGGCCATCAGCTCCAGCAGGGTCTCCTGCTGGGCCAGCAGTTCGGCCTCCAGCCCTTCCTCGGCGGCGAGGTCATACAGTGCCCCGCCGTACAGTTTGGCGATCTCGCTCATGAGGCGTCACCCACGTTCTGAATGAACTCATCGATGAGGGCGGCGTGGTCCTCGGCGCTCACCTCGCGGCCCACCACCTTTGCGGCGATGTCCACGGCGATGCCGCCCAGCTCGTCCTTCACCTCGTTCACCGCCTTCTTGCGCTGCTGGGCGATGTCCGCGTCGGCCTTGGCCAGCATGGCCTGGGCCTGGCGGCGGGCCTCCGCCAGCATCTCCTCGCTGCGGGCAGCTGCGGTGCGGTTGGCTGCCTGCAGGATCTCACCGGCCTCGGCGCGGGCCTGGGCCAATGCCTGCTCGTATTCGGCCTGGGCGGTCTGGGCAGCCTCGCGGGCGGCCTCAGCCTCCTGAAGCTGCGCGTTGCACATGGCCTGGCGCTGGTCCAGCACCTTCTGGATGCGGTCGAACAGGAATTTCTTGACGAGCAGCATGGTGATCAGCAGGTTGGCGATCTGCGCCACAAAGTTCCAGGGAACGATGGTCACCAATGCCTGATATTGCTCCATAAAGGGGATTCCTCCCTTCTTCCAAGCGTTATGGTTCCGGCGTGCTTACAGCATGCCGATGAACATACCGGGCGCCACGAAGATCAGCAGCAGGCCGGTAACGAAGCCGTAAATACCGGTGGTCTCGGCGATGGCACAGCCCAGCAGCATGGTGCTGGTGACGTCGCCCTTGCACTCGGGCTGGCGGCCGATGGCCTCACAGGCCTTACCGACGGCGTAGCCCTCACCGATACCAGGGCCGATACCAGCGATCAGAGCGAGACCCGCGCCGATGGCGCAGCCGGCCAAAACGATTGCACTTTCCATAAGATGTTGTCCTCCTGTAGAGTTTTTATAAATGTTTGTTTGAGTGCTTTGGGGCACATCGTCATTCCGACTCGGCGGCGTTGGCGATGTACATGGTGGTCAGCATACAGAAGATGAACGCCTGCATGAAACCGCTGAACCAGTCGAAGTAGAGCGATGCGACGGCAGGAACGCCCACCATCAGGAAGGGGATCTCGCCCAGGATGTCGCCCAGCAGGCCGGGCAGCAGCCCGAACAGCGCGTGGCTGGCCACGGCCAGTGCGCCGTAGATCAGCGCGTTGATGACCGTGCCCGACAGGATGTTGCCGAAGTGACGGCAGGCCATGCTGATGGGGGTGGCCAGCTCGGACAGGATGTTGAAGGGGGTCAGCACCGGGATAGGCTCGGTGAAGCCCTTCAGGTACCCCAGCACACCTCCGGCCTTGATCTTGTTGTAGGTGATGAGGATAAACACCACCACCGCCCAGGCTGCCTCGGTGGAAAGGTCCGCCGTGGGGCTGAACACGCCCAGCAGGCTGATGAGGTTGGAGAAGATAGACAGGCTGAACAGCGCCGCCACAAAGGGAACAAAGTAGGCGAATTTTTCGCCCATGTTGCCGATGGTGAAGTTGCGGGCGGTCTCCACCAGAAACTCCGCCACGGCCTGCTTTTTGCTCACGTCGGTGACCTTCAGATCACTGGTGAGCCACAGGCACAGCCCGGTGATGATGGCCATGACCAGCCAGGTGACCACCAGTGTGGCCGAGATGGGGATGCCGCCCAGGATCGGGATGGTAAAATAGATCGGTGCGCCCTGAATGTTGACTTCCAATGCTCTTATTCCCTCCCTTCGTCCCCGGCCGGCCCGGGTTTGTAATGTCCGGTGAGCTGCATGAGAAGGATGGTCACCCGGGGAAAGAACAGGGGCAGGATCACCGTGAGCCAGTTGAACACCGGCACCACGAAGCCCAGGATGACCCCCAGCGCACACAGCAGATTGCGCATGGTATACGAGGTCTGCATGATGGTCTTGGCGCGCTTTTCATCGGCCGCCGCTGCCCGCTGCACCGTGAGGCCCAGCAGCAGGAAGTTGCCGACCGCCAGCACCCAGCCCAGCACCGCGCCCAGCAGGGCAGTGTGGTCGAAGCGGCCCAGCGCCGCCAATACCGCCAGCATCACGCCGCACAATGCAGCCGTGCCCGCGGCGATGCGGATGGTCTCCTGCCGTACGGCAGGCTGAAGTTTCATAAGCAGTCCCTCCTTTGCGGAACAAGGATGATCAGCGGTGATCGTTGAAGCTGGGGGGCGCCTGCTCCCGCTTTGCCCGGTTGAGGGCCATGCGGGCGAAGGTCCATACACTGCCCGCCGCGCCGCCGAGCCCCAGCAGAATGCCGGCCACCATGACCCACGGCCCGAAACCGAGCCGTACCTGGAGCTGCCACGCAGCCCAGATGCACAGAAACAGCGGCGCCACCATGCTCACACCCAGCTGGGTCAGCCATGTGATGTCCCGCCAAAGGCGGAAGCGGTTCGGTCTTGGCATGGGTCGGCCCTCCAAAATTTGCACGATCATCCACTTCATCGGCTATGCTGACTCAAATGTGCCCCCGCGCATCAAGGGGCGGATATTTTGCTGTCAAACACGCCATTTTGTGTTCAGTATATCAAATTCAATTCAAATGTACAATAAAATTCTGTGTAAAACCCACACCATTTTCTTCTTTTTTCTCTCGGTTTTTCCGTGGTTATTTTACATCTTTGCATTTTTGCCCCTTTTTTCGGCATCTTTCCCGGGCAA
>JAFUQL010000093.1 GCA_017472375.1 Oscillospiraceae bacterium
CTTTCTCGAAGAGTACGGCCTGCTGGTGCTTCGGGTGCCCAACAATGAGGTCAACCAGAACTTCGAGGGCGTCTGCACCCACATCGACCGCATCGCCATGGAGCGTATGCAGAAGCGGTGAAGAAGTCGCAACCGCACCCCCCTCAGTCACGCTAATGCGTGACAGCTCCCCCCGCAAAGCGGGGGCAGCCTTTGTGTGGCGGTTTCGCGTGTCGTTTTTTTCGTGGCGTCACAGTGAAAACGGAGGCCAAAACCTCTGGGGCAAAGCCTCCCTTGTGTAAAGGCGGCCGAAGGGCGTGCAGTGGCTGAGCTGTCAGCGAAGCTGACTGAGGGATTGACACCTCTGCTGCGACCTTTATAAAAGCATAAAGAGACCGCCCCAAATGCAAAAGCCCAACTTTCCGCAAATATCCCGGATTATTCACAGTTTGTCTCTGGAATATCCCCGCGGATATGCATATAATCTGTAAGCAGCGCCCTTTTTTTGCGGCGCATACAACCAAAAAAGGCGCACAGACCCGTGCGCCCCTGACCGGCGGCGAGATCGGCCGCAATGGAGGAATGTTTTATGGGTAAACTGTTTGGTACTGACGGCGTCCGCGGCGTGGCGGGCGAGGATCTGAGCTGCGAACTGGCCATGAAGATCGGCCGGGGCGCTGCCGCCGTGCTCACCGCGAACACCGGCCACAAGCCCCGCATCCTGATCGGCAAGGACACCCGCATCTCCGGCGATATGCTGGAGTGCGCGCTGGCCGCCGGCCTGTGCAGCGTGGGCGCGGACGTGGAGCTGCTGGGCGTGGTGCCCACCCCCGCCGTGGCCCATCTGGTGGGCAAGTACGGCGCCGATGCGGGCGTGGTCATCTCCGCCAGCCACAACCCCATGGAATTCAACGGCATCAAGATCTTTTCCGGCGATGGCTACAAGCTGCCCGATCAGGTGGAGCACCAGATCGAGGCCTATGTGCTGGGCGAGAAGGAACTGACCCTGCGCACCGGCGGCGAGGTGGGCCGTGTGACCCGCCGCGACGACGCCGTGGCCGACTATGTGGACTACCTGGCCGAGCACATCGGCGCCGACCTGACCGGCCTGAACATCGCCATCGACTGCGCCAACGGCGCGTCCGCGGTGGTGGCTCCGCTGCTGTTCCCCCGCCTGGGCGCCAAGTGCACCTTCCTGGGCGCCGAGCCCGACGGCTGCAACATCAACGCCGGCTGCGGCAGCACCCATCTGGATAAGCTGGCGGCCTTTGTGAAGCAGGGCGGCTACGACTGCGGCATTGCCTTTGACGGCGACGCCGACCGCTGCCTTGCCTGCGACGAGAAGGGCAACGAGATCGACGGCGACAAGATCATCGCCCTGCTGGCCTGCGACATGAAGGCCCGCGGCCGGCTGGACGGCAACGCCGCGGTGGTCACGGTCATGTCCAACCTGGGCTTCATGCAGTACATGCAGCGCCAGGGCATCGAGACCGCCCGCACCGCCGTGGGCGACCGCTACGTTCTGGAGGAGATGCGGGCGCAGGGTTACGCGCTGGGCGGCGAGCAGTCCGGCCATGTGATCCTGCTGCACCACTCCACCACCGGCGACGGCGAGCTGACCGCCGGCAAGCTGCTGAAGCTGCTGGCCGCCAGCAAGTGCCCCATGAGCGAGCTGAACAGCGTCTATGAGAAGTTCCCGCAGGTGATGATCAACCTGGTGGCCAACGCCCAGCAGAAGGCCGCCTACCGGGACGACGAGTACATCGCCGGCTTCATCGAGAGCCAGCAGCAGAACCTGATGGGCATGGGCCGCGTTCTGGTGCGCATGTCCGGCACCGAGCCCAAGATCCGCGTGATGGTGGAGGGCAAGGATCTGGAGGCCATCCAGGCCAGCGCCCAGCGCATCGCGGACATGATCACCAAGCGGGTGCTGAGCTGACGGGCTGCGCCCTCAAACCAAACAGGAAAGGACGATACCATGCGCCCTGCAGATACATGGAATGACTACGAACTGATCGACGCCACCGGCGGGCGGCGGCTGGAGCGGTGGGGCAAGACCCTGCTGGTGCGGCCCGACCCGCAGGTGGTCTGGAAGAACGACCCCGTCAGCCCCCTGTGGGCCAAAGCGGACGCGGTGTACCACCGCTCCAGCCAGGGCGGCGGCCAGTGGGAGTACCGCCGCCGCCTGCCCGAAAAGTGGAAGATCGGCTGGCAGGATCTGACCATGGTGGTCAGCCCCACCGGCTTCAAGCACACCGGCGTGTTCCCGGAGCAGGCCGTGAACTGGGCGTGGTACCGCGAAAAGATCAAAAACGCCGGCCGCCCCATCCGGGTGCTGAACCTGTTCGGCTACACCGGCGGCGCCACCCTGGCCTGTGCGGCGGCGGGCGCCACCGTCTGCCACGTGGACGCCAGCAAGGGCATCGTGGCGTGGGCCAAGGAGAACGCCCAGGCCAGCGGCCTGGCCGACCGCCCCGTGCGCTGGATCGTGGACGACTGCGCCAAGTTCGTGGCGCGGGAGATCCGCCGCGGCAACGTGTACGACGGCATCATCATGGACCCGCCCAGCTATGGGCGCGGCCCCGGCGGCGAGGTGTGGAAGCTGGAGGACAACATCTACGACCTCATCGCCCTGTGCGCCGGCGTTTTGAGCGATGATCCGCTGTTTGTGGCGGTGAACAGCTACACCACCGGTCTGTCGCCGGCGGTGATGGAGTACATCCTGAAGACCACCGTCTGCCCCAAACACGGCGGCGCGACCCACTGCGACGAGATCGGTCTGCCGGTGAGCGCCACCGGCGGCGTGGTGCCCTGCGGCGCCACCGCCATCTGGGAGCAGACCTGACATCCGGAAGGGGACCGACCATGGAGAACCAAATGATCCGCGCCGAGGGGCTGCGGTTCCGCTACGACGACCAGCAGGACGTCTGGGCGGTGAACGGCGTGACCAACGCCGTAAAAAAAGGCGAATTTGTGGCGGTTCTGGGCGCCAATGGCTGCGGCAAGAGCACGCTGGCCAAGCACTTCAACGCCATTCTGCTGCCCGAGGCGGGCACCGTGACGGTGGAGGGCATCCCCACCACCGACGAGAGCCGCCTGTATGACATCCGCCAGAAGGTGGGCATGGTGTTCCAGAACCCGGACAACCAGATCGTCGCCACGGTGGTGGAGGAGGATGTGGCCTTTGCGCTGGAGAACCTGGGGGTGCCCCCGGAGGAGATCCGCCGCCGCATCGATGAATCCATGCGCATGGCGGGCATCTGGAAGCACCGGGACAAGGGCCCCCACAAGCTGTCGGGCGGCCAGAAGCAGCGGGTGGCCATCGCGGGCGTGATCGCCATGCGGCCGGACTGCCTGGTGCTGGACGAAGCCACCGCCATGCTGGACCCGGTGGGCCGCGAGAAGGTGATGAGCACCATCCGCCACCTGAACCGGGATGCGGGCATCACGGTGGTGGCCATCACCCACTACATGGAGGAGGCCGCCCAGGCCGACCGTGTGCTGGTGATGAGCGAGGGCCGCATCGTGCTGGAGGGCACCCCCCGGGAGGTGTTCGCCCAGGCCGACCGCCTGCGGGAGCTGCATCTGGACGTGCCCCAGGCGGTGGAGCTGCGGGACGCGCTGGCCGCCGCCGGCGTGCCCATGCCCGAGGGCATCATCGACGAAGGCGAGTGCGCCAAAGCGCTGTACGCACTGCTGAAGTGAGGGGCTTGCCCCTCCGCAGCAGCCTTAAAAAACACCCCTCAAAAACAAACCCCAAAAACTACCCCAAAAACCCACCACAGGACGTGAATCTATGTCTGCCATTATTGAAACACAACATCTCACCCACATCTACGGCCACGGCCTGCCGGACGCCACCACGGCGCTGGAGGACGTGAGCTTTGCCGTGGAGGAGGGCGACTTCGTGGGCATCATCGGCTCCACCGGGAGCGGCAAGTCCACCCTGATCTCCCACTTCAACGGGCTGCTCAAGCCCACCTCCGGCCGTGTGCTGGTGGGCGGCGAGGACATCTGGGCCGACCCCAAACAGATCCGCCGCTTCCGCTTCATGGTGGGTATGGTGATGCAGTACCCCGAGTACCAGCTCTTTGAGGAGTCGGTCTACAAGGACATCGCCTTCGGCCCCAAAAATATGGGCCTGGACGCCGCCGAGATCGACCGCCGGGTGCGCGCCGCCGCCGAGTTCTGCGGCATCCCCGCCGATCATCTGGAGCGCAGCCCCTTTGAGCTGTCCGGCGGCCAGAAGCGCCGGGTGGCCATCGCCGGCGTCATGGCCATGGAGCCCCGCATCCTGGTGCTGGACGAGCCCGCCGCCGGCCTCGACCCCGAGGGCCGCGACACCATCCTGAGCCAGATCAAGGACTACCACCGCCGCACCGGGGTCACCGTGCTGCTGGTGAGCCACTCCATGGAGGACATCGCCCGCTACGCCGACAAGGTGCTGGTGATGGACCAGCGCCGCATCGCCATGTACGACCGGGTGGACAAGGTGTTCGCCCGCGCCCCCGAGCTGCTGGAGCTGGGGCTGTCGGTGCCGCAGGTGACCAAGATCTTCCTGAAGCTGAAGGAGATGGGCCTGGACATCGACACCGACGTGTACACCATGCCCTACGCGGTCAGGACCGTGCTGGCGGCGCTGGAGAAGAAGAAGGGGGTGGCGGGATGCTGAAGGACATCACCATCGGCCAGCACTTTCCGGGGGACTCGGTGGTCCACACCCTCGACCCCCGCATCAAGCTGCTGGTGACCATGCTGTACATCGTGGTGCTGTTTATGGCCTCCAACCCGCTGGGCATCGCCCTGAGCCTTGCGATGCTGGCGGCCCTGTACGCCGCGGCCAAGATCCCGCCCCGGCTCATCACCAGGAGCCTCAAGCCCATCCTGCCGGTGATCGCCTTCACCGCGGTGCTGAACCTGTTCTTCATCACCGGCGCGGGCGAGCCGCTGTTTGAGCTGTTCTTTTTAAAAATTTACCGCGAAGGCGTGGAATACGCCGCGCTGATGGCGGTGCGCGTCATCGCCCTGATCGCGGGCACCAGCCTGCTCACCTACACCACCAGCCCGCTGGTGCTCACCGACGCCATCGAGCGGGTGCTCTCGCCGCTGGGCAGGCTGCATCTGCCGGTGCACGAGCTGGCCATGATGATGACCATCGCCCTGCGGTTCATCCCCACCCTCATCGAGGAGACCGACAAGATCATGAACGCCCAGAAGGCCCGCGGCGCCCTGCTGGACAGCGGCACCCTCACTGAGCGGGTGCAGGCACTGGTGCCGGTGCTGATCCCGCTGTTCATCTCGGCCTTTCGCCGGGCGGACGAGCTGGCCATGGCCATGGAGTGCCGGTGCTACCGGGGCGGCGAGGGCCGCACCCGCCTGAAGGTGCTGAAGTGCGGCACCAGGGACTGGCTGTGCCTGGCCGTGTGCCTGGCCGCCTTTGCGCTGATCCTGTCCACCCGGGCCCTGTGGCAGGTGGCGGCATGAACTTTTTGTGTGTGATCGCCTACAAAGGCACGAATTATTGCGGATTTCAGGTGCAGAAGAACGGGCTGTCCGTCTGCGAGGTGTTCCAGGATGCGCTGGAAGCGGTGCTGGGCGAGCGCCCGGACGTGAAGGGCTGCAGCCGCACCGACGCGGGGGTACACGCCGCGGGCTTCTGCCTGAATTTCCATTCCGACACCCGCATCCCTCCGGAGAAACTGCCGCTGGCCCTGAACAGCCGCCTGCCGGAGGACGTGCGGGTGCTGTCGGCGCGGGTGGTGGACGAGGCGTTCCACGCCCGCTACTCCGCCCACGCCAAGACCTACCGCTACCACATCCTGAACAGCCAGATCGACAGCGCCTTCGGCCGGGACTACTACTACCGCGCCCCGGGCCCGCTGGACGTGGCGGCCATGGATGCGGCGGCGAAAGAGTTCGTGGGAACGCATGATTTTATGGCGCTGTGCAGCGCCGGCAGCGAGATCGCGGCCCGGGGCGACACGGTGCGCACCATCACCGACTGCGGCGTTCGGCGCGAAGGGGAGTACGTCATCGTGACGGTGACGGCGGACGGCTACCTGTACAACATGGTGCGCATTCTGGCGGGCACCCTGCTGGAAGCGGGCCAGGGCCGCCGGGATGCGCAGAGCATCGCGCCCCTGCTGGCCGGTCGCGCCCGCACCGCCGCCGGCCCCACCCTGCCCGCAAAGGGGCTGTTCCTCTGGCGGGTGGACTACCCGGAGGGGTGAGGGGCTGAAGGCTTCAGCGCGGCGGTTTTGACCTTGTTTTTGCCGTAACATCGCGGGAAATGCAGCAACCAATACCGCCGCGCAAATAAAGGCTTC
>JAFUQL010000094.1 GCA_017472375.1 Oscillospiraceae bacterium
CTCACCTTGCCGTAGAGCTTCTTTTCCTTCCACACGTCGTAGGCCTGCAGGGTCTCAAGCCCCGGGTCGGCCAAAAGGATAAACGGCAGGCCGTGCTTTTCCGCAAATTTCCGGTGGGACTCCACCGAATCCTTGCTGATGCCGATCACCACCGTGTCCTTTGTGCGGAACCCCTCGTAGGCAGCGGCAAAGGCACAGGCCTGCCGGGTGCAGCCGGGGGTATTGTCCTTGGGGTAAAAATACAGGACCACCTTTTTGCCCAGAAAGTCCGACAGCCGCACGGTGCGGCCGTCCTGCGCCTGCAGGGCGAAGTCCGGGGCTTTGGTGCCCGCTTCCAGCATAGAGCGTACCTCCTTGCTCCCGGCCTTGCGGCGGGAGGGTTTTCTTTTTATTATGCCACTCCGCGGCCGGGACTGCAATCGCCCCAAAACACAGCAGCGCCCCCGGCCGTGCGGCTCCGGGGGCGCTGCTGCAGAGGGGCGGTCACTCCATCAGGAAGCCCCGGCCCACGATCTCGCTGGTGTTGGTGATGACCATGAAGGCGTCCGGGGAGGCCGCCCGCACGAAGTTGCGCAGGCGGATGGCCTGCCCGCGGCGCACCGCCGTCAGCACGATGGCCCGGTCCTCGCCGGAATAGCTGCCCTGTGCGCGGCACAGGGTGGCGCCCCGGTTCAGCTCATTGCGGATGAAGGCGCAGATGGGCTCGGGGTCGGCGCAGACGATGGTGAAATACTTGCACAGGTTGATGCTGTCCAGCACGTTGTCGATGACGAACACCTTAGCCAGCAGGCCCATCAGGGAGAACAGACCGATGGTCATGTCGTACAGCACAAAGGAGAAGGCCACACTGGCGAAGTCGATGACCAGCAGCGCTTTGCCGATGTCCATCTTCACATACTTGCGCAGGATCATGGCGGCGATGTCGGTGCCGCCGCTGCAGGCCCCCAGCTGGAACAGCTCGGCGGACATGGCCGCCACCGCCAGGGTGACCACCACCGCCTCCAGCGCAGGCTCGGTGGTCAGGGGCGCGGTGATGGGCACGAACATCTCCAGCAGCTCATAGCACAGCGAGCTGCACAGGGTGACATACACCGTGCGCACGCCAAAGTCCCGCCCGAGGCACAGAAAGGCCGCCAGCAGCAGCACCAGATTGATGGCGATGTTGTAGGTGGCAAAGGAGATGGGGGTGGCGGTGGACAGAAGCACCGCCAGGCCGGTGACGCCGCCAAACACGAAGTGGTTGGGCAGCTGGAACAGGTAGATGACCACCGCCGTGCCTACACAGCACAGGGTGATGAGAATGTAATCGCGCACGGCTGCGCCGACGCCGCTCTTTGTATCCGTCATGGAACGATCCCTCCGCAAAATCCAGCCCGCGGACACACTGCGCGGGCAAGCATCGATCATACGGGCACCATTATAGCGAAGGAAGGCGAAAAAATCCAATACGAAACCGGTTATGGCCGCCATAACCCAGAGCCATCCTCCCCCGCCCCCGGCGCCGCAAAGCAAACGGCAGGCACCGGCCCCATGGCCCGGCGCCTGCCGTGCTGTTATCTTGTTCTCATCGCGGCCTCACCGCAATGGGGCCTCAGCCCTCGGCGCGGCTGTATTCGTTGCCGTGGCTCGCACCCTCGAACTCCCGGCGCCCATCCCGATAGGCGCACAGAGCGGTGAAGGGATGCTCCTCCCACGCGCCGCCGTCCAGCGGGGTGGTGGCCAGCAGCAGGGTGTCGCCCCGCTGGCTGCAGTACAGGGATCTGCCGTAGTTGGTGTGGGCGTACAGCAGCTCGCCGTCCCAGATCAGCAGGTTCAGCTTGTTGCCTCTGGACATATCGGCCACCAGCTCATCCAGCAGGGCGAAGCGCTCGGCATCGGTCAGGCCGCGGCCCAGCTCCACCTGCCGCTCGTTGACCCGGTCCACGATGTAGTACAGGATCCGCTCGCTGTCGGTCTGGCCCTCCTGCTGATCCCGGTAGGCCTCGTGGGCGGGGTAGCTGAAGATGGTGCCGTTGTGGGCCAGGGTCCAGCCGCGGCCGTAGTTGTCACGCCGCACAAAGGGGTGGCAGTTGATGTACTCGGTGGCGCCCACCGTGGCCAGCCGGATGTGGGCGACCATGCTGCGCACCAGGATGGGGTTGCGCAGGCGCTCCTTCAGGTAGCTGCTGCAGGCGGCCTGCACCGGCTCCTTTTCCAGCGAGGCGTGGTCGCCGCGGAACACCGCCATGCCCCAGCCGTTGCCGTGCTTCTGGCTGTGGGAGAAGAACTCCCGCAGAAGGTCGTTTACCTCGATGCGCTCCACCGAGCTGACGCCAAACATTTCACACATTATGCTTCCTCCTGTCTTTGCCGGGCAAGTTCCATGCCCTTTTTCACAAAACCGCCGCCGAAGGCGCGGCGGATCTTCCACGCGTAGCGGTTCTCCGCATCCAGGAATTTATCCCGCTCAAAGGCCAGCACCGCCCGCAGCTCCTCCGGGAAGTCCCGGTAGAAGGCGTCCATGCGGTCCAGCACCTGCAGGGCGGCGTCCGCCACCGGGCACACGGTGCCGTCCGGCAGCAGGATCTTCACGGTCTTGAGGTCGTAGCGGGCGGCGTTCTTGAAGTTCTGCACCGCCTGCACCTGGTCCTTCGCCGCCAGCTTTGTGCCGGGCACGCTGGCCAGCCACACCAGGAACATCTGGGCAAACAGCAGGTCCCGCTCCTCCAGGCCGGCGGGGGCCAGCGGGTTCAGGTCCACCATGCGCAGCTCGATGTGGTCCACCCCCTGCTCCCGCAGGGTGTCCAGCCGGTTCTGGCCCCGGGGTTTCAGCCGCACCGGGTAGTACAGCTCGGTGGGGAAGCGCAGCAGCCCGTCGTCCACATACTTCTGGATGCCGTCCGCATAGGCGCGCACGTTCGAGTAGTCGAAGATGGGCGCGAAGCTGTTCCAGTAGCCCATCTCGCTGCACCGCACCGAGGCCATGCCGGTGAAGGTGTCCCCGTCAAAGGTGCCCTTTTCCACAAAGGAGCTGTCCATCAGGGGGCTTGCGGCGGTCACGGCCACCAGCAGCCAGCCGTAGGCGGCGGCCTGTTCGGCCAGGTCCACATACAGCCGGTCCCGGTAGGCGTCAAAATCGGCCTCGCCGCTGAGGGCAAAGTCCGCCCGCAGCAGCTCGTCCGCAAAGGAATAGTTCACATGGATGCCCGAAAAGGTCATCTTGTACCGCCCGTACCGGTCGGACAGATACTCCCGGTAGGCGGTCTTGCTGGCCTCGTCGCCCACGAACCGGGCCACCGGCACATCCGCCTCGTTGCGGATGTAGGGCGGGTTGGAGAAGGGCCACAGGTACTCCCGCCGGGGCAGCGCCCTCAGGGTCTGCTGCATCCGCCGGTCGCACTGGCGCAGGGCTTCCATGGCCTCGGCGGCGCTGGCGCACACCGGGGTGTTGATCTCGGTCTGGTTCTCGCAGAAATCCCGCACGATGTGTTCATCGCCGGCAAAGGGGTGGTCGGTCTGGGCAAGGAATCCGTCCTCGTCCACCCGCAGGCTCTCCCGCTCAAGGCCAAAGCAGCCCTTCAGCAGAAGCGGCCGGATGCTCGGATGCTCCGCGTGCAGCACGATCAGTCACTTCCTTTCGTCTGGATCCAGCCCGCGCCGTCCGCATGGCGCAGAATGAAGTCGGCCTGCTCCTCCAGCTCCTCCTTCGAGTCGGCCCACAGCAGGTAGATGTGGCTGCCCATGCCGCCGGAGATGGCCTTCGGGGGATCCTTCTCCATCAGGATATGATCGCCCAGGCGCTCGCGGATCTCCCCGGGGCTGTGCAGGTACTCCACCGCGCCGCCGCGGCCCACATGGGTCACATAGCGGCGGAACTCATAATCCCGGAAGGAGCGGTTCTCATTGTACATCAGGATCTCAGCCCAGATCTGGTACACGTCCACATCGTAGGTGTAGTTCATCTTGTCGGGGATGTAGCCGCCGGGGGCGCGCATATTCACCTCAAGGCCCAGGATGTCGCCGGCCTTGCCCAGACCCTCCCGGTCCTCGTCCAGCCGGAAGAACTCAAAGTGGAAGAAGCGGTTGCGGGGCGCGAAGGCCGCCACCACCCGGCGGCCCACGTCGTACAGATCCATGGACTGCACCGGCTGGGAGTAGCTGACGTTCTCGCCGCTGCCGTGCAGCATCTCCATGGGGGTCTGCATCATCACCTGGCCGGAGCAGAACAGGATGTTGGCGTCCGCGTCGGTGATGCCGTCGAAGGTCTCCACATGGCCGGGCACGAACTCCTCCATGATGAACTGCACCTTGGGCTCGGTGGCAAAGAAGGCGGCCAGCTCCTCATCGCAGGTGAGCTTCTCGGTGTTGGAGGCGCCCACGCCGATGTCCGGCTTGACCACCACCGGGTAGCCCACCTCGTCGATGAAGGCGCGGCAGCCGTCCCAGTCGTCCACCAGGTGGAAGCGGGCGGTCTTGACGCCGGCGCGGCTGTAGCCCTTCTTCATCTCAGACTTGCGCTTCACCGCGTCCAGGTCGGCGGTGTGGAAGCCGGTGGGCACGTTGAAGTCGGTGCGCAGGCGGGCTTCCAGCTCCAGCCAGTACTCGTTCTGGCTGTCGATGTAGTCGATGCGCCCATAGTGGAACACAAAGTAGGCCGCCGCCCGGTACACCTGCTCGTAGTCCTCCAGGCTGTCCACCCGGTAGTACTCGGTGAGGGCATTGCGGCAGTTGTCGCCGATGCTCTCGTAGGAGGCGTCACCGATGCCCAGCACGTTCACGCCCATCCGCTTCAGGCGGTCGCAGAACTGGTAAAAATGCAGGGGGAAATGCGGGGAAATAAAGATCACATTCATGGCCGGTCGCTCCTTTTTTATCTTAAGAATTGGTCTCGCTTGGTTCAGTTCCACAGGTAGGTCATCCACACGGGCAGCTGATGCTCCCAGCTGGCCTCGTTGTGGTCACCGCCCTCCTGACACATCAGGTAGGTGCCCGCGCCCTTGGCCTGCACAAGGCGCTCCAGCTTCAGGATGCGCTGCTCCTGCTGCTGCACGCTCTCGGGGCTGCCCTCGGCGGTGCCCCAGCTGAAGAAGATGCGGGTGTCCGGGTCGAGGGTGGAGGCCGCGATCTCCTTTTCAAAGGCCTGCATGGAGGGGGCCAGCGCCGGCGAGATCACCGCCGCCTTGGAGAACCAGGCATTGTACCGCAGCACGGTGTACAGGCACATCATGCCGCCCATGCTGTAGCCGCCGATGGCGGTGGCCTCACGGAAGGGCCAGGTGCGGTAGTTCTGGTCGACCCAGGGCTTCAGCTCCTTCACGATCCACTCGGCCGTGGCCTCGCCCCGGCCCTTGATGTCGCCGTACATGAAGCTGCGGATGTCGAAGGGGCAGTACTCGTGCACCCGCTGCAGCTCGTCCGCCGCGCAGGCGATGCCCACCACGATGAACTTTTTGCCCCAGCCGTCCAGGAACTCCTTCATGCCCAGGCTCTTGCCGAAGGTGGCCTCGCTGTCGTAATAGAGGTTGTGGCCGTCGAACATATAGACCACCGGGTAGCGCTCGTCGCTGCGGTCGTAGTCGTCGGGCAGATACAGATGGATGGTCCGGTTTTCCTTTGCGGGGCCGAACCACCGCTCAATTTTTGTCACCATACAGAATCGCTCCTTTCCCTGCGCCGCACACCGGGGCACAGGCCGCATCTCGCCGGGCCGCATCCGCCCCAAAAAGAACAAACGCGCCCGCCTTTCATCTGCCTGAAAGACGAGCGCGTGAACCGCAGTACCACTTTCGTTCGTCCCGGCCGGGCCGGGAGCCGGACTCGGGCGCCGGGGCTGCCTGCTGGGAGGCGAACGAAGCACCCTTTCCTCCACTGCACTATGAAAGTGTATTTGTTAACGCTATTATAAGAGATTCCCCCTGGAATGTCAACCTTGGCGCGGCCTGCCGGGGCGGGTGCTCGCCGGGCGGGGCGGGCGGATTTTTCACTTTAGCCCGTTGTTTTCACGCCGGCACGCTCGCCGCAGCAGGCGCAGGGGCCGTTCAGCTCACCCGCACGGCCACCTTCACCACCCCGTCGCGGCGCTGCTCGAACAGCTCGTAGGCGGCCCCGATCTCCTGCAGGGTGCAGGTGTGGGTGATCAGCGGGGTGGTGTCGATCTCGCCCCGGGCGATCAGATCCAGCGTCTCGGCGCAGCGGCAGCCGTCCACGCCGCCGGTTTTGAAGGTCAGGTTCTTGCCGTACATCTCGGGCAGGGGCAGGGTCTGGGGGCCGTCGTAGAGGGCCACCACCGTCACCACCCCGTTGGGTCGGGCGCACTCCCACGCGGTGCGGAAGCTGTCCCCGGCACCGGCCACCTCCAGCACCACATCCGCGCCGCCGTGGTCGCTGTGGGCCAGCACAAAGTCCCGCAGGCCCTCCGGGCCGGTGGTCAGCACGCCGGGGCACATCCGCCGCGCCAGCGCAAGGCGGCTCTCATCCGGGTCGCACACGATGATGCGGGCGGGGCGCTTCAGCCCCACGCACTGCAGGGTACACAGGCCGGTGGGCCCCGCGCCCAGGATCAGCACCGTATCCGTTTGGCCGATGCCGGAGATGTCCGCCGCCCAGTACCCGGTGGCCAGAATGTCCCCCACGAACAGCGCCTGTTCGTCGGTGACCCCGTCGGGGATGCGGTCCAGCCCCTGGTCGGCGTAGGGCACCCGGACGTACTCGGCCTGCCCGCCGTCGATGCGGCAGCCCAGCGCCCAGCCGCCGGCGGGGTCGGTGCAGTTGTTCACCCAGCCGTGCTTGCAGAAGAAGCACTCGCCGCAGAAGGTCTCCACGTTGACGGTCACCCGGTCGCCGGGCTTCACCGAGGTGACCGCCGCGCCCACCTGCTCCACCACGCCCACCATCTCGTGGCCCACGGTGATGCCGGGCACCGCCCGGGGCACACTGCCGTGCTTGATGTGCAGGTCGCTGGTGCAGATGCTGGCCAGCGTTACCCGCACGATGGCATCCCGCGCATCCTGCAGGGCGGGCTTGGGCTTTTCCAGCAGTTCAAAGCGTCCGGGTCCAACGTAGGTATAGGCCAGCATGGTGTTCTCTCCTTGTCTGTGTGGGGGTAGGGCGTATTCCATTTTATTATAGGGCGGGGCGCGGCACGGCGTCAATCGGCGGGCTTGCCCTGCCGGGCGGGGCGGGGTATACTTTTTAAAAAGCCCGCGAAAGGAGCCCGCCATGAAGATCGCCTGCATCCAGATGGACACCCGCCCCGCCGACCCCGACCGCAACGTCGACCATGCCTGCCGGCTCATCCGGGAGGCCGCCCGCCGGGAGCGACCGGATGTGGTCGTGCTGCCCGAACTGTGGGACGTGGGGTTCTTCCCCCGCGAGGGTCTGCGGGATCTCTGCGACGCAGACGGCCGCCGCACCCGCGGGGTGCTGGGCGGGCTGGCCCGGGAACTGGGCGTGGATCTGGTGGCCGGCTCGGTGGCCGACCTGCGGGACGGACGGGTGTACAACACCGCCTATGTGTTCGACCGGGCGGGCGACTGCGTGTACCGCTACGACAAGGCCCACCTGTTCAGCCCTTCGGGGGAGCCGGACTTCTTTGCCCCCGGCGACCGGTGCGGGGTGTTCCGGCTGGACGGGGTGACCTGCGGGCTGATCCTCTGCTACGACCTGCGCTTCCCGGAGCTGACCCGCTCGCTGCGGCTGCGGGGCGCGGACCTGCTGTTCATCCCCGCCCAGTGGCCCGCCGCCCGGCTGGCCCATCTGGAGACCCTGACCCGCGCCCGCGCCATCGAGAACCAAATGTTCACGGTGCTGGCCAACTCCTGCGCCGACGGCTTCGGCACGGTCTGCGCCGGGCACTCGGCCCTCATCGACCCCTGGGGCGTCACGCTGGCCGCCGCCGGCGCGGGCGAGGAGATCATCGCCGCCGACCTGCGGCTGGAGGTGCTGGAGGAGATCCGCAGCTCCATCAATGTGTTCCGCGACCGCCGCCCGGAGCTGTACGGAGCACAGGGGTGAGGGCCGGCACACAGCCTTTGCCGACCACACAAAAAAGGCCCCTGCTGTTTTTGACAGCAGGGGCCTTGCTGATGGCTGCAAAAAGATATTTTGCCGTTTTTGCGTATGGATCCGAACTCCCGCGATCATTTCTGAATCGACCGCAAAGCGGATACCACACTTCTTCACTCTTCATTATTCCTGATCGCTTCCCGAAGATCCTGAATGCGATCTCAGTGAAGCGTAAAAAAATAAAGATCCCGAACGCCTTCGCATTCAGGATCTTTGGTGCGACCGGGAGGATTCGAACCTCTGGCCTTCCGGGTCGGAGCCGAACGCTCTATCCAGCTGAGCTACGATCGCATATCCATCTGTTTCGCGGGCGGTCTCCCGCTCGACTGATATATTATACCAGACCTTGCATGAAAAAGCAAACAGAAAAATGACGAAGCGCTAAAATGCCTTTTCAAGCCGCCCGGCCGGTGTGCGCCATGCGCATATATGTTTATCTTAACACACATTCCGCCCCGCCGCAAGCCCGCGAAAGTAACGAACTGCGGGGCAAATGTTTGTCACAAAAAGTTTACACTTTCGGCCGCAAGACCCTCGCAATCCGGGCGGTTATCTGGTATAATATAAGCAATCAAACGGCAGGCGCACAGCCGCCGGCTTGGCACCTGTCACAAAGGAGGCAATGCTTCATGAAGGTCACTTGTACTGGTCGCAAAGTTTCGCTGAAACCCAGCTTCATCGAGAAGGCGGAGGCCAAGCTCGCCAAGCTGGATAAGTTCTTCGAGGTGGAGGCTCAGGCCCAGGTCACGGTCACGGTGGAGAAAAGCGGTCATACCGTTGAGGTCACCGTGCGCGGTGAGGGTCTGACCGTACGCGCCGAGAAGGCTGCTGACCGCATGGAGGATGCGCTGGATGAGGCCATGGATCTGCTGACCCGCCGCCTGGTGAAGAACCGCAAGCGCCTGGGCGACAAGCTCACCCGTGCCGCCGTGGCCGAGGTGCCCGCAGTCGAGGAGCCCGAGGAGGATTACGACGTCATCCGCGAGAAGCGCTTCGCCGTCAAGCCCTGCACCACCGAGGAGGCCATCCTGCAGATGAACCTGCTGGGCCACAGCTTCTACCTGTACCGCAGCATGGACAGCGGTGAGGTCCAGGCCGTCTACCGCCGTGCCGATGGCAAATACGGCGTGCTGATCCCCGAGGCGTAAGCCGCCCGGGCTCTGCGCCCCACAAACAAAACCGACCCACAGGGGGCCCGCCGCACCGCGCGGCGGGCCCCCTGTTTTTGCGTTTCACTGCATCTGTGCCGCCAAAAAAGCGCCCCGGGCTGTGCCCGGGGCGCTCGCAGTTCTCCCTATCAAAAAGCGGTCACATCCGCCGCAGCAGTGCGGGCAGCTCCTCCAGCCGGTCGATCACCGGCAGGCCGGTGGCCTCCAGGATGTGCCGCGCCTGATGCCCGCCGGCGTACAGCACACAGCGGGTGCCCATGGCCGCGGCCACCTCTGCATCGTGGACGGTGTCGCCCACCATCACGGCGCAGGCCGGGTCCAGGCCCTGCCCGGCCATCCAGTTTTTGCCCAGCTCCACCTTGCTCTTGGCGTAGATGTCGCCCAGGCCCAGCAGTTCGTCGAAGCAGCCGCGCAGGCCCCGCTGCTCCACCTGCTGGGTCAGCGTTTCGATGCGGGAGGCCGACAGCACCACCTGCCGCAGCCCCATGGCGCGGATGGCGTCCAGCGTTTCGCGGCCGCCCGCGCTCACCGGGCACACCCGGCTGGCGGGCACATAGTGGTCCATGTACCGCTTGGCCAGCAGGTCGAAGGGGTGCTTCTCAAAGTCGAAGCCCGCCCGCAGGTAATACTCCTGCACCGGGAAGCCGAAGATCTCCAGATAGGCCGCCCGGTCGTACCGCTCGGCGTAACCGTGAATGGCCAGCAGGCGGTTCAGCGCGTCCACGCACAGCTCCAGATCGTCCAGCAGGGTCCCGTTCCAGTCCCACAAAACCAGCTCTGTTTTCATGTGCGCTCCTCTCCCGCCCGGTTCAGCCCCGGAACATCTCCAGCATCCGGGGATTCGATTCCACATAATGCACCAGCAGCACGCCCAGCAGGCAGGCCACCGCCTCGCCCAGGGCCACGCTCAGCCCCTGTGCCGCAAACACCGTCCAGTTCCACTGCCCCATCAGCGCCCAGCACAGCTCGGCCCCGATGATGACCCCGTTGAGCACCACCGGCGGCAGGGCGGCCGCCACGGCCCAGCGGCCGCGCCCCACCCGTACCCCGGCCAGCGCCCGGGTGCACAGGGCGGCCAGCAGGGTGGTCAGGGTGCCGAAGGGCACATCCAGTGCCCCCAGCAGGTTCGCGCCGGTGAACACCCCCACCAGGTTGGTGAGGAAGCACCCCAGCGTTACCCCGGTGACCCCGCCCGGCAGCAGCACCGGCAGAAGGGTCAGTGCCTCCGCAAAGCGCACCTGCACCGCGCCGTAACTCAAGGCGGGCAGGGCAAGGCAGAGGGCTGTGTACAGCGCGGCGATCACCGCGCCGGTCACGATGCGTTTGGTCTTCATACAACAAACCTCCGGCGGAACGATTTTGACCTCTGCGGGGCCGCCGGGTCCGCAGGGTATGTACCGGGCACCCGCCCGGCGAGCCTAAAATCCTAAGTTGCTCCTGGATCATATGGCCGCCGTGTTCACGGCAGCGTTTGCAGACCCATTATAGCACGCCGCCCTGCCCGGCGCAATCGGCGTACGATTTTGCCGGCCCGCGGGCGAGTATCGCTGCGAGCGCCGCCGGGCCGCTTTTCAGCGGGCGGCCGTGGTGGTATAATGACCTTACTATGAGCTTTCATGCGGGTGCAGAGCAGGCGGGCCCGGCCCCGGGCGCCGCCCTGCATCCGTTCAGACCCTCGATCCAAAAGGAGGACCGACCTATGAGCAGCGATTGGGAATCCATCATGAACGGGGTGTTCGGCAGCGGCGGGCGCTTCACCGGCCGCCCGGCTGACCCCGCCGAACCCGAAAAGGCCCCCGCACAGGCCGGCGGGCAGGAGGGCGC
>JAFUQL010000095.1 GCA_017472375.1 Oscillospiraceae bacterium
GCCGTCCGCGCCGCACTGGCCGGGTGCCGCCGCGACCCCGCCGCCCGGCAGGTGCTGGTGGCGCACCAGTTCGTCACTGCCGCCGGGCAGGCGCCCGGCCTTTCCGGCTCCGAGAGCGTGATGGTGGGCGGGCTGGACAATGTGGACGCCGCCGCTTTTGAGGGGTTCAACTATGTGGCGCTGGGGCACATCCACCGCCGCCAGCCGGTGGGCAGCCTTGCCTGGTACAGCGGCACCCCCATGGCCTACTCGCTGGACGAGGCAGGGCAGGAAAAAGGCTGCCTCGTGGTGGAGCTGGATGCTGCCGGCCATGCCGAAGTGCGCTTTGCGCCCTTTGCACCGCTGCATCCCATCCGGCACGTCACCGGGCCGCTGGCCGAGCTGATCGCCGAGGCCGCCCTCAGCCCCGAGGGCCGGGAGGACTACATCTACGCCAGCCTGACCGACCCCACCCCTGTGACCGATGCCATGGCGCGGCTGCAGGCGGTGTGGCCCAACGCCATGAAGCTGGACTACCCCTCCACCGCCGCAGCCGCCGACCTGCGCACCGCTGCTGCCGAGGTGGAGAACAAGAGCTTTCAGGAGCTGTTTTTTGATTTTTACCGCCAGATGAACGGGCAGGACCCCAGCGAGGAGGCCTGGCAGATCATCCGGCGACTGACCCGGGAAGGAGGGATCGAACCGTGAGACCCACAAAACTGAGCCTGTGCGCTTTCGGCCCCTTTGCGGGCGAAGTGGTGCTGGACCTGGCCCGGCTGGGCGAGAGCGGCCTTTTTCTGCTCACCGGCGACACCGGTGCGGGCAAGACCACCCTGTTCGACGCCCTCTGCTTCGCACTGTATGGGCAGGTGAGCGGGAGCTGGCGCAGCAGTTCCAGCCTGCGCAGTGACTTCGCCGACCCCGCCGAAAAGACCTGGGTGGAGTTGGAGTTCACCCACCGGGGCCGCCTTTATCGGGTGCGCCGCACCCCCGCCTATCAACGCCCCAAGCAGCGCGGCAGCGGCTTCACCACCGAGAAGGCCGACGCCTGCTTCTGGCCGCCGGATGCGCCTCCCATCAGCGGCGAACGGGCAGTGACCAGCGCCATCACCGAGCTGTTGGGCATTGACTGCGGACAGTTCAAGCAGGTGGGCATGATCGCCCAGGGCGAATTCATGCAGCTTCTCAACGCCAGCACGGACCAGCGCTCCCGGATCCTGCGGCAGGTGTTTGGTACCCACAGCTACCAGCGGCTGGCCGAGACCCTCCACGAGGAGGCCCGCGCTGCGCGCACCGAGTGCGCCGCCCAGGACCGGCTGCTGCTTGAGCGGTTCCGGCAGGCTGAATGCGTCCCGGAGAGCCCCCTGCACCCCCGTCTGGTCGCTTTGAAAAAAGAGCAGACGACTGCCCTTTTGCCGCAGATGCAGGCCCTTTTGGAGGGGCTGGTGGAGGCGGACAGCGCCGAGTGCAGCCATCTCGCCGCCACAGTCGATGACGCCCGCAGCGCGCTGGAGCAAGCTCTGAGCGAGCTGGCACAGGCCCGCAATCTGGCAGGGCAGATGCAGCAGTTGGCTGCTGCCCGTGCAAAACTGGCCGGGTTGGAGGAACGATCCCCCGCCATGGCTGCCCGCCGTGCCGCCCTGAACACCGCACGCCGCGCCGCACAGGCCGTGCCCGCCGCCGATCGGGCGCAGAACGCCCATGAGCAGGAGAAAACCGCCCGCAGCGCACTGGCAGAGCTGGCCCCGAGGGTGGATGCCGCCTATACCGCCCGGCAGCAAGCCGCCGCCCGCCTCGCTGCCGCCGAAGCCGCTCAGCCTCAGATCGACGGGCTGACCGGTGCACTGTCCCGCCTGCAGGCCCAGATGCCCTTGTACAAACAGCACCGGCAGGCGGCCGCCGCACTGGACGAGATGGGCACCGCCTTGATGGCCGCACAGATCGCTGCGGACGAGGACAAGGCATTGCAGATGGATGCGGAGGGGATCCTTGCCAGCATCCGCCGCGACCGCGCGGAGAACGAGGTGCCCGGTGAGGAGCAGGAGCGCATCCGCGCCCGCACCCGCGCCTTTGCCGAGGTGTACCGGGAGCTGGACGAGTGGAAGGCCCGCCGCACCACCGCTGAGACCTGCAAAAAACAGCTTGGGAACGCACAGCTCCACTACGAATGCGCCCGGGACATCTTTGAGATGGCAGACAAGACAGTGCGCGACCTGCGTCGCCGCCTGGACGACAGCCGGGCCGGACTTCTGGCCCTTTCGCTGAACGCCGGCAGCCCCTGCCCGGTGTGCGGCGCAGTGCACCACCCCGCCCCTGCTGCCCTGCCCGCTGAGCCTGCCACCGAGGAAGAATTGCGCAAAGCTGAGGAATTCCTGAACCACGCTCAGGGCAGCAAAGAGCGCAAACTGGCCGCTGCCGAAAGCGCCCGCGCGGAGTTTGCCGCCGCCGAAGCCACTGAGCAGGACGCGCTGAAACGGCTGATCGCCGCGTGGGATTCCGCCGGGCTGCCGCCCCTGGACGAACCGCCCACCCCCGCCGATGAGCTGGATCTGTCCGCCGCGGACCGCACCCACAGATCCCTCGCCGGGGAGATGGAGAAGCGGCTGAAGAAGCACAAGGAACTGACCGACCGCCTGCCCGGCCTTGAAAAAAAGGCCGCCGAAGCCGCTGAAAAGGCCGCTGCATCCGCCGACAAGGTCGCCGGCCTGCGCACCAGGCAGGCCGCTGCCCGTGCCGCACTGGAACAGCTGGCCGCCGGGCTGGAATACCCTTCCGCCGACGATGCTGAACGGCACGCCGCCGAATTGACCGGGCAGCGCACCGCCCTGCTGGCCGAACAGACGAGCGCCCGCACCGCCGCCGCAAACGCAGAGACCGAATTGACCCGCCTTATCGCAGAGCGCGGCCAGCTTGAGCGATCCCTCGCGGCCTGGCAGGAAGCCTTTGCCGAGGCGCAGGCCGCCCTGCTGGCACAGCTCAACGCCCTGGGCTTTGCGGATGCCACCCTGTGGGCAGAGATGCGGATGGACGAAAAAGCGATGGAAGCTGAGGAAACCGCCCTCGCGGAGCATCAGGAACAATGCACCGCTGCGCGGAGCGGGGTGGAAACACTGGAACGGCAGATCGCCGCCATGCCCCGCCCCGGGCGCAGCCTGCCCGAGCTGGAGCAGGCCGAACCGGGCCTGCGGGATGCCGACAGCGCCGCACAGAAGGCCCGCAGCCAGGCCGATGCCCGCCTGAAGCACAACCGGTCCGTCGCAGCCGACCTTGTGCAGCTTGCTGAGAACGGCGAAGAGGCCCGCCGGCACGCCGATCTTCTGGACCATTTGGCCGCCACCGTAAAGGGCACCCAGAAGGGCAAGGCCAACCTGAGCTTTGAGCACTACATCCAGGCCTACTACTTTGAGCGGGTGGTGGCCGCCGCCAACCAGCGGCTCACCGCCATGACTGAGGGCCGCTACCTGCTGCGCCGCCGGGACGATGCCGAGTCCCTCAGCGGCAAAAACGCCCTCGCACTGGTTGTGTTCGACCATTACACCTGCAAGCTTCGGCCAGCGGCCATCTTGTCCGGCGGCGAGAGCTTCAAAGCCGCGC
>JAFUQL010000096.1 GCA_017472375.1 Oscillospiraceae bacterium
CACCGTGTCCGCTGCGCCGCTGAGCAGGCTGCCGGCCGCCCCGGCGGCACTGCCCACCAGCGCCCCGCCCCGGCGGCCCATCCAGGCCAGCAATTGGCGAAGGCTCTCGGCCAGGTCCTGCCCCTGGATGCTCTGCACCTGGGGCCACAGGTCGGCCAGCAGCGGGAAGCGCGCCTCCAGCCCGGCCAGCCAGTCCTGCGCGCGGGCCCATGCTGCCGGCAGGGCTTCGGCCAGGCTGTCCACCGTCTGCCGCAGGGTGGGCACCAGCAGCAGCACCACCGCCGCCAGCACCCCCAGCACCAGCCAGACCGTCAGCCCAAGGGCCAGCTTGCGGCGGGCCCTGCCCCAGCGGGCGGGCATCCGCCGCTCGATGGCCCGCATGGGCAGGTTCAGCACAAAGGCCAGCGCCCCGCCCACCAAAAAGGGCTTCACCAGCCCCGCCGCCCCTGCCAGCAGCCCCGCTGCCGCCGCAGGGTCCTGCAGCAGCCGGTTCAACCCGATGCAGCCCGCCAGCACCGCCCCCAGCAGCAGGATGTTCCGTCGTTCTTCCCTCATCGCATCGCCCCCCTTTGCCCGGTGCCCGCGCCCCGCCCTGAATGCCGCTTTTTTATAAGTATGCCCTGCCCCGGCGGCATTTCCACGCAAAAAAGCGCGGGCCCACCCAAAAAGGATGGCGCCCGCGCGGCGGCGGTATTCAGATGGTCTTGCGGGGGCCCCATCACATCGGCTCCCCGTCCAGCAGGTCCAGCGCCTCGGCCAGCAGGTCGCCCGCCCGGGCCACCCGCTCCCGCAGGTCGGCCAGTTCGGCGGCGGCGTCCCCGCCGTCGGTGTCCCCCGGGGCATCCACCAGCCGCACCCGGTCGGCCAGCAGCGCCGTCCAGTATTCGGTGTCCCCGTACAAAAAGGTCGCCCAGCGGTACCCCTGCCACGCTCCGTCGCTGACAGCCTGCGCCGGATACTGCCCCAAGGGCAGATAGCCCACCACGTCGTTCACATCCGGCGAGGCGAAATACTCGGTGCGGGCATCGGTCACCTCCAGCACCTTGCCGCTCACCGGGGTCATGGCGGGGCCGCCGCCAAAGCCGTTCAGCCCGGCCTGCTGCAGCAGGGGCAGAAAGTTTCGGTAACTGTAGTTCAGGTCCACGTTCCCGTCCACGCCGTCCACCTGCCCGGCGGCGGTGTACTGCCACAGGTCGTAGGCGGCGGCCAGCCCCACATAGCCCCGGTAATCCGCGATCCACAGCGGATAATCCGCCAGTGCGGCGGCGTCCAGGTACTGCTGGGCAAAGGCGGTGTAGGTGTACCAGCCGGGCAGCCAGCCCCGCTGGTCCAGAATGTCCATGGCGTACTTCACCAGCCCGGTGAGCCGCGCCCGCCCCAGCCCGGCCAGGCTGTCGGCCTCCACGTCCACAAACACCGGGTACTCCATGCGCAGCCCCTCCAGCGCCGGCAGAAAGGTCTCCAGCTCGGCGGCGACCTGCTCCTCGGTGCGGGCATAGGTGAAGTAGTAGGCCCCGGTCTTGAGCCCGGCGGCGCGGGCCCCCTCCACATTGCGGCGGAAGTACGGGTCCACATAGGGCTGGCCCCCGTTCGAGGAGCCCACCCGCACCAGAACGAACTGCATCCCCGCCGCAGCCACGGCCGCCCAGTTCACCGTGCCTTGATACCGGGACACATCCATGCCCCTCTCGTAGATGGCCATCGGCCTCTCCCCCCTTCACGCCAGTCTATGCGCAGGGGGGCGGCGGGGTGCCTCAGCGCAGCGCGGCGGCCTTCACCCGGTACAGCCCGTGCCGGTTGCAGAAGGCGTACAGCACATCCCCCCGCCGGGCCCCGGCAAAGCGGGCCGCGGGGGCCTGCTCGGGGTAGAGCTTTACGATCTGCACCCGGTCAAAGCTGACCAGCGCCAGAAACGAGAGATAATGCTCCTTCTCCATGGGGTGCTCCAGCTCCACATACAGCTCGCCGTCCTGCCAGTCGGCTTTTGGGGCGTGTTCGGCGTCGGGGGTCTCCGGCTCCAGGGGCGGCAGGTCGATGCCACATCAGCTGAACGCCCCCTGCCCCAGGCTGTACAGCAGGTTGCCGCACACCGGGCAGGCATAGAACCGCGCCCGCAGCATACTGCCCGCCCGGTTGCCGTTC
>JAFUQL010000097.1 GCA_017472375.1 Oscillospiraceae bacterium
GATCAGCGCCTCGAAGGCGTCCGACACCACACTGGGACGGTTGCGGCCGCCGCAGCGCTCCTCGCCGCGGCCAAGACGCAGATACTCGCCCAACCGGATCTCCTGCGCAAACTGGAACAGCGCCCCCTCGCTGACCAGGCTGGCCCGGATGCGGGTCAGATCACCCTCGGGCCGGTCGGCATAGGCGTGGAACAGATGGTCGGCAGAGACGATCTGCAGCACACTGTCGCCCAGAAACTCCAGCCGCTCGTTGTGCTGCACCGGATGGCGGCACTCGTTGGCGTAGCTGGTGTGGGTCAGGGCGGTCAGCAGCAGGTCGATGTTCTTGAACTTATAGCCAATGATGATTTCCAACGGATGACTCATCGCGGAAGGTTCCTTTCTCATACAAAGCCGCCCATGGGGCGGCCCGGCGCAGGCCGTTACAGCAAAATGGGGCAGTGTGAGGCCGGTTTACTGTGCCTCACGGGCGGCCAGAGCGGCCTCCATGGTGCCGCACAGGTCGTTTTCGACACAGAGCTTGGCCTGACGGATGGCGTTTTTGATGCCCTTGGCCTTGGAGGAGCCATGGGCCTTGATGACCGGCTTACGGGCGCCCAGGAAGGGGGTGCCGCCGATCTCCTCGCTGTCCAGCAGCTTCTTCATGCCGCGCAGGCCGGGCTTGACCATCAGGTAAGCCAGTTTGGTGACGAAGGTTGCGCCGAAGATGTCCTTGATCAGGCTCATGAACAGCTTGGCCACGCCCTCGGTCAGCTTCAGGATGACGTTGCCGGTAAAGCCGTCGCAGACCACCACATCCACAGCGGCAGAGGGCACCTCACGGGGCTCCACATTGCCCACAAAGTTGATGCCGGGGGTCTTTTTCAGCAGCTGGTGGGCCTCCTGCAGCAGCGGGGTGCCCTTGCTTTCCTCGGCGCCGTTGTTGGCCAGAGCGACGGTGGGATTGGTACGGCCCATGACCTTTTCGGCATAGCAGCTGCCCATGACCGCAAAGGCCTGCAGCATATCGGGGCGGCATTCCACGTTGGCGCCGCAGTCCAGCAGCAGGTAGGGCTTGTCCTTGGAGGGGACGGGGGCGGCCAGCGCAGGGCGCTTGACCCCCTTCAGGGTGCGCACGATCAGACTGGCGCCCACGTGCAGCGCGCCGGTGCTGCCGGCCGAAACGATGGCGTCGGCCTCGCCGGCCTTGAGCATCTCCAGACCACGCACGATGGTGGAGTCCTTTTTGCGGCGGATGGCCATGGCGGGCTCGTCACACATCTCGATGACCTCGGTGCAGTGCACGAAGGTCAGGCCGGAGGTGGGGATGTTGTTTTCGGCGGCGACCTTGCGCAGCAGCGCCTCGTCGCCCAGCGCCAGAACCTCGACGCCGTATTCGGTCACGGCCTCGGCCGCGCCCTGCAGAGGGGCCAGAGGGGCGTTGTCTCCGCCCATCATATCAACCAGAATCTTCATAGGGTACCTGCCTTTCTGTCTGTGGGGTTGTGTCCCTGTTTCCGGGTGTTGTTTATTGGGGTCTCCCTGCCCTGCGGGGCGGGAGGGTTCGTTCCGATGCGGCATGACCGGCTCAGCCCTCTTCGGCAGCTTCCCGCACCGGGGGCAGATAATCTTCCGGGATCGTCTCACCCCGGTCGGTCAGCCATTCCTTAAAGGATTCCACCGCCCGCTCGGCCTGTGCCATGTAGCGCAGGCGCTTGTCACGGGGGCGGTTTTCCAGCGGGGGCAGGATGCCCATGTTGGCGCCCATCGGCTGGAAGTTCTTGTTCTCGGTGGTGATGTACTCCACCAGCGCGCCGCACATGGTGGTGCGGGGCGGGGCGGTGTACTCGCCGCCGGTCAGCCGGGTGTAGATGGCACGGGCTGCCAGCAGACCGCAGGCGGCCGATTCCATGTAGCCTTCAAAGCCGGTGATCTGGCCCGCAAAGAACACATTGGGGTGGTCCTTCAGGCACAGGGCACTGCTCATCAGCCGGGGGCTGTCCAGAAAGGTGTTGCGGTGCATGACGCCATAGCGCACGAATTCGGCGTTTTCCAGACCGGGGATCATACGGAACACCCGCTTCTGCTCGCCCCATTTCAGGTTGGTCTGGAAGCCCACCAGATTGTACAGGGTGCGTTCCTTGTTTTCGGCACGCAGCTGCACATTGGCCCACGGACGGTGGCCGGTGCGGGGATCCCGCAGACCCACCGGGCGCAGCGGACCGAACCGCATGGTGTCGGCGCCCCGGCCGGCCATGATCTCGATGGGCATACAGCCCTCGTACACGGTCACGCCGCCGTCCTTTTGGGAGGCCGCGTCCTCCACCTGCTCAAAGTCGTGCAGAGCGGCCCGCTCGGCGCCGGACAGCGCCGGATGGA
>JAFUQL010000098.1 GCA_017472375.1 Oscillospiraceae bacterium
ATTAGTACCAGCCCGCAACAAAACATCGTCGCCTACCGCATCATCAACGGTGATGCTCTTTGTTCTGAGAATCTCCGCGCGCTTGTCGTCCGCCATGCCCGGAACAATCCTTGCCTCTGCGCCCTGCGCAGGGGCTTTTTCATTTGCCCTCAACTCCGGCACACCCTGCGCCTGTCCGTTTACGATATCTCTGCCGTAAACATCCCAGCCGCGCCCGGCACGCACGCTCTCGTCTCCCCTGCTCAGCGAGTTGCGGCTCCCGATCTGCGGAGCGCTAAAGTCCAGCTCGGGCACAGCGCCGGTAGATTTACCGCCGTGGTTCAGCACATCGTCCACCACGCTCTGGCGCATCCGTCCAACCGTCTGTTCCAGCTGTTCGGTGGTCATGCCGCTCTGCCGGTACCGCTCACGCTCAGGGCCGTTGGCAATCTGCTGCAGCAGCTCGTTGCGGCGCAGCCCCTCGGCATCGTCAAAGAACGCAGCCGCCTCATCGAAGTCGTATCCATCAAGGCTCAGCACCTCGTGGGGCGAAGCATTGCCCTCCGCATCGAACATCGAGAAATCGCCAAGGAATTTGTAGTAGCCGTAAGGAATGCGGTAACCCTTGTACGCAAAGCTGATGTCGTCCACCGTAGCATCCGCATCGACGTAGCCAAGCCGCTTTGCGTACTTCAGTACATTCGCCAGCACCTTGTCGTTCTTCAGCACATAGTCACGGAACTTCGGCAGGTATCCGGCCGCCTCGCAGCGGTCGATGTAGGCCTTGACATTCTTCTCAATCAGCTCGGTTTTGCTCAGCCCGTCGGCATTGTCAAAGTCCCAGAAGCTGTAGATGTCGATGCCCTTCTTCACCTTGGTCAGCGCCTTATGCCCATCCCCGGCAGCCGCCCATACCTCGGTCTGCTGCTTGGTGTGGTCTTTGGTGCCGCTGTAGCCCTTGATGGTTCTGCCGTCGTCGGTTTTCACATCGGTGTCACGCACCGTGCCCATCTTCAGGCCGGATTTGTGGAACGGGATGCCGTACCCGATCATGTCGTTGGCCATGATCCATGCGCTCATGTCATCGTTCTGCGACACGGCGATGATGCCGGTGTTGCCGCTTTCATCACTGCGCACAATGTCGTAGATCTCTTCCAGCTCCATGGGGAAGGAATCGTTCTTGTCCAGCTTCCACTCGTCGCCGTCCTTGTACATAAAAATGGAGATGTTCCGCTTCAGGTTCGTGCCCTTTGTCGCTTCAAGGAACGCAGGCACCTTGGTGTAGGCGTGACCGCGCAGTCCCAACGTACCGGCCTCAAACAGCACCTGCAGCACATCCACATAGTTTTGCAGCTGGAAATCGCTGTAGCTCTGCAGACGGAATCCACCGGTGGAGTTGATTTTCTTCACGAGGCTCTGGTTGATCTCGCCCTTTTCGTTGGTCAGCAAAGCGGTCAGCTCGCCAAACCGGAACGGGGTCGCCTCCTTGGGCATCTTGGGCTTGCTCTGGCCGTAGAAGCTGTTGAAGGCCTCGTACACCAGCGGGGCGGTGATTTTCAGCTCTGCCAGACCTTCTGCGGTGGTCAGCTTTTCCACCGTCAGCTCGTCCACGCTCATGCCCTTTTCCGCAAGAATCTCCAGCACACGCTCACGCAGTTTGGCGTTGTTCACCTTCTGCTCGCCCTTGCTCTTACCACTCACATGGTACAGCTGGTCGTTGGCCTTGTTGTTCGGGTCAGTCTCGGTCACCAGCTTTACAAATGCATTCGCCATGGGTGCCAGGTTCTTGCGCATACTCTCCACATAGCACTGGCGGCAGGGCTGGGTCAGTCCCTTGTCGGCCATGATCTTGTGCAGGACAAAGTAGTTGTCCACATTGCTGAAGAACCGCTTGCCCGCCGGCACGCCCTTGGCCTCCTCGGCCCGCACGATGGCATCATAAATCTCTG
>JAFUQL010000099.1 GCA_017472375.1 Oscillospiraceae bacterium
GCCCGCGCCGCCGCCCGCCACGAGCAGACCTGCAGCTTCGAGGACACCGCTGCCTGTGCCGCGCGCCTGCTGCGGGACGGGGGGCGCTTTGCGGTGTGCCATCGCCCTGACCAGCTGGCTCGGGTGCTGGCCGCCCTCACCGCTGCACGGCTGGAGCCCAAGCGGCTTGCCTTTGTGAAGCAGAGGGCAGGGGACGCCCCCTGGCTGTTTCTGTGCGAGGCCCAGAAGAACCGCCGCCCCGGCCTGACCGTCCTGCCGGACATCCTGCCGGGGGACTATCCGGCCTACTGATCCTCACACCGCGGACCCACAGCAAAAAAACAGGGGCGGCCCCACGGGGCCGCCCCTGTTTTTTTGGTCGTCTGGCTGTTACTCGCCCTGACAGTTCATGTCAGTCAGCGCGCAGGTGGTGGAATCATCGCCGGACTGGGCGTTCATGTCGGTCAGGCTGTGCACCTGCTCCGGCTGGCCCTCCAGGCAGTTCATGTCGTTCAGTGCACAGGTGCGGTCATCGTCCGCACTCATGCCGTTCATGTTGGTCAGGCCCAGGCCGCCTTTGGTCTCATTCGCCATAGGTTCGTTCCTCCGTTTCATCACATTCTTGCCGACCGGGCAGACGCCGGCCGGACGGTGTTGTTGTCTTGCTTGCAGCGGATCGAACGGATCGTTCTCTTACTGAAAAGTATACGGGGCATCGCCGCAAAATGCAAGCGTACGCCCCTTGCGTTTTGACAATCTTTCTTTTTTGCCCCCCGCGGGCCTTTTTTTCCTGATTTTTTCTGCCTTCGCACCTTGCGCAGTTCTTCAGCAGCGGATATAATGATAATAAGAATAATTCTCACAGAGGAACCGCTGCCCGTCTGAGAAAGGAGCGACCGATATGACCCATCTCATCCGCAAGCCGCTGGAACCCTTTTCCGTTCACGGATACCGGCAGGGCGAGAGCCGCCTGTATACCCATGAGGATCTGCTGGGGCACTGGTCGGTGCTGTTTTTTTACCCCGCCGACTTTACCTTTGTCTGCCCCACCGAACTGAAAGATCTGGGCGAGCAGTACGATCTCTTCGCCGCCGAGGGCTGCGAGATCTTCTCGGTCAGTATGGACAGCCACTACGTTCACAAAGCATGGGCGGATGCCTCCGAGACCATCCGTGCTCTTCCGTACCCGATGCTGGCAGACCCTGCCGGCGTGCTGGCCCGTCAATTCGGCGTGCTTCTGGAGGAGGAGGGCCAGACCCTGCGCGCCACCTTCGTGCTGGATCCCGAGGGCCGTGTCGCTCTGTATGAGGTCCACGATCTGGGCATTGGCCGCAGTGCCGCCGAGCTGCTGCGCAAGGTGCAGGCTGCCCGTTTTGTGGCAGAACACGGCGACCAGGTCTGCCCGGCCAACTGGCAGCCCGGCGAGGAGACCCTGACCCCCAGTCTGGATCTGGTGGGTCTGCTCTGATCCCCGCCACCGAAAAGGAGGTCTCTCATGTCCATCGAATCCACCGCCTACCCCGCCAAAAGCCCCCTCATCGCGGCTGAGCTGGAGGGTCAGCTTCTTCAGCTGTTCCAAAAGCTGGATCGTCCGGTGCAGCTGGTCTGCCTGCTGGGGCAGGATGAAAAGAGCACCGGGATGGCCGCATTCCTCAATCACATCACCACCCTTTCTCCACAGCTCTCCTGCCGCTTTCTCGCTCCAGGGGAGGACACTGCGCTGGATGAACGGCTGGACGCCTCGCTCCTGCCGGCCACCGGCATCTTTGCGGGGGAGGAGTTCACCCGCGCCGTGTTTCACGGCATCCCGGGCGGCAAGGAGATCACCGGCTTCGCCGCCGCCATCCTGAACGCGGGCGGCGCTGCCAAGCCGCTGGACCGTCCCACCCTGCGGGACATCGCCGCCATCCGTCAGCCGCTGACCCTTCATGTATGCGTGTCTCTGGGCTGCCAGCACTGTGCCCAGCTGGTCATGCATGCCCAGCGCATCGCGCTGGAGAACCCGCTGGTGACCGCCCACATGGTGGACGCCAACCTCTACCCGGCGCTGGTGCAGCAGCACTCCATCCAGCGTGTGCCCCTCACCATCCTGAACGGCGGGCGCTCTTTCCCCGGCGGCAAGACCATGGCCGAGCTGACCACCTTGCTGGCGCGTATGTAAACGTCCGCGTTCCTTGCACATTTATCCAATATGCACCGCTTCTCTCTGCACTTCTTGAAACATTTGTGCAAGCAAATTCATCATTTTGACAAAATCTCCAAAAGAGCAGGGGGTTCTCTGTATCTTTTGGAGATTTTTCGTCCGATGTCCTTCTTTTTATTGAATTCTGTGCGTAAATCTGATAAATTATAGGGCAGCGATGATTGATTCGGATCAAGGCCGTGTGCCTGCCGTGCCGCGCACAACTGAACAACTGCAAGCTTTATGAGATTTTGAGATGGGCGTGCGAGCGAAAACAGCAGGAAACTGCTGTTGGCTTTGCTGCTCTTTTTTTATGCCTTTTTTGGAAAACCATCCGGGAGGGATCTTTTTTGGAACAGCGTTTTTACGATGCCGTGACCGCATCGCCGGTCATCGCGGCCGTCAAGGATACGGACGGTCTGGACGAGTGCCTCACCAATGAAAACATTCAGGTGGTGTTCCTGCTGTTCGGGGACATCATGTCCATCCCCGGCATCGTGGCCCGTGTGAAGGCATCGGGCAAGATCGCCATGGTACACGCCGATCTGATCGGCGGGCTGACCTCCTCCAAGGAGATCGCGGTGGACTTTCTCAAGACCGCCGCCGGGGCGGACGGCATCCTCTCCACCCGGCCCAATTTCATCCGCCGCGCCCGGGAACTGCAGATGTACACCGTGATGCGGGTGTTCCTGATCGATTCCATGGCGCTGTCCGGCATCAGCAAGCTGGAGAGCTATCACCCCGACTTCATCGAGGTGCTGCCCGGCGTCATGCCCAAGACCATCCGCAAGATCTGTGAGATCGCACACACTCCCGTGCTGGCCGGCGGCCTGATCGCCGACAAGGAGGATGTGGTGGCCGCTCTGAGCGCCGGCGCTCTGGCCATCTCCACCACCAACCGGGACGTGTGGACCATGTGAGAAGGAGCGCAACGCCCATGTGCCGTGAAAACAAACTGGACAGCAAGCTGGACACCAAGCAGCGCATCGCCGCCGCCCTGCGCCAGCTGATGCAGGAGCGCCCCCTGCGCAAGATCACCGTACAGGATCTGATGGAGCGCACCCAGATGAAGCGCCAGAGCTTCTATTACCACTTTCAGGACATCCGGGACGTGCTGGTCTGGATCTGCACCCAGCAGCTGATGCTGCCCATGCAGGCCCGCACCGACCTGTGCTTTGAGGACTGGCTGATGGCCGCTCTGCGGATCCTCAGCGAGGACCGCGGCTTCTACCGCCGGGTGATGGCCTTTGCCGACCCGCCGATCCTGACCGCCTTCTGCGCAGAGCTGGCACAGCCCCGCATCGCACAGCTGCTGTTTCCCGGCCAGGATCCAAGCCGGCTGAGCGACCGCCAGCGTTTTGCAGTGGACTTCGGCACCCAGGCGCTGGCCTCTCAGGTGCAGAGCTTTCTCAACAGCCGCAGTGACCCCGACGAGGAGGAGATCCGTGCCCGTCTGCGCTTCCTGCTGAACACCCTGCATCTGGACGGTACCCGCCCGCCGCAGGCGGAATGACCGGCCCATTTCCCTCATATCTATATAAGGACAAGTTCCGGTACGGGGCACGTCGGTGCCCCGTATTTGTTTTTCTCTCTTTTAGTCATTTTTTACACAAGTTTCTGCGTTTGTAGACTTTTTCTGTGCGAATTTTACATGATTTTAAGTCTGTCCAATGACTTTTGTCCGCATAACTGGTACACTTGATACAATGAAGGGTCTTTGTGCGCTTTTGTAAACAAAGACAAAAGATCGGGTGCGGGCGCACCGCCTGCATCCGCCGCGAACCGATCAATGGAACAAAGGAGGAACATTACTTATGGCAAAGTATGTAATGGCGCTGGACGCCGGCACAACTTCCAACCGCTGCCTCCTGTTCAACGAAAAGGGCGAGATGTGCAGTGTGGCTCAGACGGAGTTCACCCCGTACGTCCCCAAGCCGGGCTGGGTCGAGCATGACGCCATCGAGATCTGGGCCACCCAGCTGGAGGTCGCTCAGAAGGCCATGGCCAACGTGGGCGCCACCGCCGCGGACATCGCCGCCATCGGCATCACCAACCAGCGCGAGACCACCATCGTCTGGGATAAGAACACCGGCGAGC
>JAFUQL010000100.1 GCA_017472375.1 Oscillospiraceae bacterium
CGACATCGTGGTGGGCACCCGCAGTGCGGTGTTTGCCCCGCTGCGGAATCTTGGATTGATCATTCTGGATGAGGAGCAGGAGCACACCTACCGCTCTGAGTCCTCGCCCAGATATTCGGCACACGATGTGGCCAAACTGCGGGCGGCACAGCACGCATCTCTGCTGCTGTTCGCATCGGCCACCCCCAGCGTGGAGACCTATCAGGCTGCACAGAGCGGCCGCTATCAGCTGGTGAGGCTGGCACATCGATACGAGGGGCGCCCGCTGCCCACCGTGGAAGTGGTGGATATGCGGGCGGAGATCGCCAAGGGAAACCCGGGCGAGATCAGCCTGCCGCTGGCAAAGGCCATTGGCGACAATCTGGAGGCCGGCCGGCAGACCATCTTGCTGCTGAACCGCCGGGGCTATCGCACGGTGGCTCAGTGCGGCGATTGCGGCCATGTGGTAAAGTGCGGCGGCTGCAGTGTGCCCATGGTCTACCACAAGGCAAAGGGGCAGCTTTTGTGCCATTACTGCGGGCGGACCATCGCCCCGCCGCCCACCGCCTGCCCTGAGTGCGGCGGGCCGCTGCGCTACACCGGTTTCGGCACTCAAAAGCTGGAGGAGGAGCTGGGCGGGCTGTTTCCCGAAGCGCGCATCCTGCGCATGGATCAGGACACCACCGGCCAGAAAAACGCCCATGAGGAGCGGCTGGCCAAATTTGCCGCTCACGAATACGACATCATGCTGGGCACGCAGATGGTGGCCAAGGGGCTGGATTTTGAGAAGGTCACGCTGGTGGGTGTGGTGGGCATCGATTCGATGCTCTTTTCTCAGAGCTTCCGCGCCTTTGAAACAGCCTTTAGTCTGGTGACACAGGTGGTAGGCCGGGGCGGACGGGCGGATATGCCCGGTCACGCCATCATCCAGACCAACGACCCGGAACACCCGGTGCTGCGTCTGGCGGCCAGGCAGGATTACGACTCCTTTTTTGAACAGGAGATCATGTTCCGCAAGCTGGGCCTGTACCCGCCCTTCTGCAGTATCTGTGTGGTGGGCTTCAGCGGCGGAGAGGATGCCATGACCCTTGCAGCGGCGGGACGATTTGCCGCCCTGCTGAGGGAGGAGGCGGTGAAACAGCCGGAGCTGCCCCTGCGGGTGCTGGGCCCTGCGCCCATGAACGTGCTGATGGTGAACGGGCGCTACCGCTACAAGCTGACCTTGAAGTGCCGCAACGATCGGACCTTCCGGGCGATGCTGGGCCGGGTGCTGGGCCGATACAGCGACGAGGGCTTGCCCGCCCGCGCTGCCGTGACGGTGGACCTGAACTCGGACGGAGATCTGTAAAAAACTTCGCACAGGCGAAAATCGTTTCGCCTAAACTGCGAATTTTGAATGATTTTGACCCACTCGATCGTATGTATGTAAGAGCATACGGGGAGCGGATGACAGGAGGATTTTATTATGGCTCTGCGCAACATTGTACAGGACGGCGACCCCATTCTGAAGAAGGTCTGCCGCCCCGTGACCAAGTTTGACGACCGACTGGCGACCCTGCTGGACGATATGCAGGAGACCCTGATCGATGCCGGTGGCCTGGGCCTGGCCGGCCCTCAGGTGGGCATCATGCGCCGTGTGTTCATCTGCCTGGATGAGCGGGATGTGCCCGAAGGCCAGGACAGCTTTGAGAACCCCAAGTTCATCGAGTTCATCAACGCCGAGATCCTTGAGATGTCCGAGGAGACCGAGACCATCTATGAGGGCTGCCTGTCCTTCCCTGGCCGCAACGGCGCCATCACCCGTCCCCTGCGCGTGAAGGCCCGTGCCTTTGACCGCGAGGGCAACCCCTTTGAGATCGAGGCCGAGGGCATGCTGGCCCGCTGCATCTGCCATGAGAACAATCATCTGGATGGCATCACCATCCTCGATCTGGCCGACCACTTCTACGAGGACGAGTACGAGGACGAAGAGTAATGCGCATCCTGTTCATGGGCACGCCGGACATCGCGGCCCAAAGTCTGGAGGCACTGTATGCCTCTGAGCACACCATCTGCGGCGTGTTCACCCGGGAGGACAAACCGGTGGGCCGCAAGCAGATCCTGACTGCACCCCCGGTCAAGCAGCTGGCGCTGACCCGCGGTACCCCTGTGTATCAGCCCAAGACCCTGCGGGACGGTGCGGCAGCTGAGATCATTCGTGAGCTGGCCCCCGACCTGATCGTGGTGGTGGCCTATGGGCGCATTCTGCCCAAAGAGGTGCTGGAGCTGCCCCGGTTCGGCTGCATCAACCTGCATGTGTCCCTGCTGCCCAAGTATCGGGGTTCGGCCCCCATCCAGTGGTCGGTCATCAACGGCGATGCACGCACCGGCGTGACCATTATGCAGTTGGACGAGGGCCTGGACACCGGCGATATCCTGATGGTGGATCCGGTGGACATCGGCCCTGAGGAGACCAGCGGCGAGCTGTTCGACCGCATCTCCGCAGTGGGCGCCGAAACGCTGCTGCGCTGCATTGGTGAGATCGAGGCCGGCCGGGTGACCCCGGTGCCGCAGGATCACAGCCAGGCCACCCTTGCGCCGCCCCTGACCAAGGAGATGGCGCTGTTTGGGTTTGACAAGCCTGCACAGGTCATCCACGATCTGGTGCGCGGCATGAACCCCTGGCCCATGGCCTATTTCCTGTGCGAGGACAAGAAGGTGAAGGTCACCGAGTGCCGCGTATGCCCCGGCGGCGAGGCCCCGGTGGGCACTGTGCTGAGCACCAAGCCCCTTGTGGTGCAGTGCGGCGAGGGTGCCTTGGAGCTGCGGCAGGTGGTGCCCGAGGGCAAGAAGCCCATGGACGGCACCGCGTGGGCCGCAGGCCGCCGCCTGAAGGCAGGAATGCCGCTGGTGTGAGAACGGCGGCGCGAACATAGAAATCAACAGAGACGGAAGGGAACGGCAGCGGGCCGAATGCCTGCCTGCCCACATAGGGAATGGATAAAGCACGCTATACTGCTGTAATGGCGCTGATGCGCCAAGAGAAGGACGGGTATTCCAACCTGGTTCTGGATGCGGTGCTGAGCAAGGCTCAGCTGCCCGCCCGCGACCGGGCGTTTGCCGGCATGCTGTTTTACGGCACACTGGAGCATCTGCTCACGCTGGATGCATGCCTGGCAAAATGCCTGCAGAAGCCGCTGACCAAGCTGGATGCACAGGTGCGCGCGGTGCTGCGGTGCGGCCTGTATCAGATCAAGTACACCGAGGTGCCCGATTCGGCGGCGGTGAACGAATCGGTGAAGCTGGTGAAGCGCATGGGCAAGACCAGCGCCGCCGGCCTGGTGAATGCGGTGCTGCGCAAGGCAGGCACCGTGGAGCCGGGCCCCTTTGCCGATGAGCGGGAGCGCCTGTCGGTGACCGGCTCGGTCAGCGGCGAGATCGCTCAGATGCTGCTGGATCACTACCCCGACCGGGCCGATGAGATCCTGAACAACTTCTTTGTGCAGCCCCCCACGGCGCTGCGGGTGAATGTGCTGCAGACCAGTCCCAAGGTGCTGATCACGGCGCTGGAAGCCGAAGGCGTGAAGGCGGTGGAGGGTCCTGTGCCCGGCAGTCTGCTGGCCGAGTTTGAGGGTACCCCCGCAAACAGCGCGGCCTTCAAAGCAGGCATGTTCCATGTGCAGGGGCTGGCCTCCCAGCTGGCGGCGCTGAGCCTTGACGCCCACCACGGCCAGAAGGTGCTGGATCTGTGCGCGGCCCCCGGCGGTAAGACCGTGACCATTGCCCAGTGCATGGGCAACGGTGGGAGGTTGTACAGCTGCGATCTGGCCATCAACCGGCTGCAGCTCATCTTCAAGGCATTAGAGCGCTGCCACATCACCAATACTATCGTTACCCGGCAGGACGCCGCCCAGTACAACCCGGACTTCTGCGAAGCCGACCGGGTGCTGTGCGATGTGCCCTGTTCGGGCTTGGGTGTGCTGGCCAAAAAGCCGGACATCCGCTACAAGACCCTCGAGGGTCTCGAGGATCTCTACCGTGTGCAGGCGGACATCCTGCGCACCGCTGCCCGCTATGTGAAGCAGGGCGGCAAGCTGGTGTACTCCACCTGTACCATCAATCCCATGGAAAACGAGCGTATCATTGAAGAATTTTTGGCCGAGCGGGAGGACTTCCGTATTGGAGAGCCCTACATGGTGCCCGAGGGTGCCTGCAAGAGTGAGTTCGGCATGACCCTGCTGCCCGACGGCAGAGGAATGGACGGCTTCTTCATTGCCGTGCTGGAAAGGGTGTGATCCCATGGAGAAGCGCTGCATCTCATCCATGAATCTGGACGAACTGGGCGAGCTGGTCCGCAGCATGGGGCAGCCGGCCTTCCGCGCGAAGTCCATCTTCCGCTGGCTGCACCAGAAGCAGGTGACGGCGTTCAGCGAGATGACCGACCAGCCCAAGGCGTTTTTGGCTCGGTTGGACGAGGAATTTTTCATCGCTGCCCCGGTGATCCGCCGGCGGCAGCAGTCCAAGGACGGAACGGTCAAGTACCTGTTCCAGCTTGCCGATGGCAACTGCATCGAGACGGTTTTGATGCGGTATCACTACGGCAACACGGTGTGCGTCTCCACCCAGGTGGGCTGCCGCATGGGCTGCCGGTTCTGTGCATCCACCCAGGCGGGCCGCGTGCGCGACCTGCTGGCCGGAGAGATCGCCTCTGAGATCTACGCTGTTCAGCGGGATACGGGGGAGCGAGTCTCCCACATCGTGCTGATGGGCATCGGCGAGCCGCTGGACAATTACGATGAGGTGCTGCGCTTTCTGCACCTCATTTCCCACCCCGAGGGCACCAACATCGGGATGCGGAACATCAGCCTGTCCACCTGCGGGCTTGTGCCCAAGATCGACCGGCTGGCAGAGGAGAAGCTGCAGCTGACCCTCTCCATCTCGCTTCATGCCCCCAACGATGCCATGCGCAGCAGCATGATGCCGGTGAACGACGCCTATCCGGTGGCTCAGCTCATTGCGGCCTGCCGCCGCTATCAGAAGACCACCGGCCGGCGCATCAGCTTTGAGTACTCTATGGTGCGCGGCGTGAACGACAGTGAGCAGACCGCCAGGGAGCTGGCGGATCTGATCCGCGGCATGGGTGCCCATGTGAACCTGATCCCCATCAATCCGGTGGACGGCAGCCCCTATTCCGCCAGTGATGATGCGAACGTGCGGCGTTTCCAGCAGACTCTGGAGAAGCTGGGCGTGAACGCCACTGTGCGCCGCCGGCTCGGCAGCGACATCAGTGCAGCCTGCGGGCAGCTTCGGCGTGAGGATGCCAACGCCCAGTAAGGCTGGGCAGCCCCGGACAAGCAGCGAAGGAGAAATTCCCCCACAAGGAGGAAATGCCATGAAGATAACGGCAAAACCAGACATCGGCCGCATCCGCACCGAAAACCAGGACTGTTACCGCGCCAAGCGCTTTGCAGATGGCACGGTGTGGGCTCTGGTGTGCGACGGCATGGGCGGGGCCAACAGCGGCCGCCTTGCTGCGCACCTCGCCGCGGATGCGATGGAGGCCTTTTTTGACGAGCATCCCGACGGACCAAAGCCGGGGGAGGAGAAGACGTTCCTGATGGATGGGTTCGCCGTTATGAACCGCTGCATCCATCGGCACGCCAAAGAACATCCCGGGGACAAGGGCATGGGGACCACCGGCGTGTGCGCCTTCGTGAGGGACAATCTGGCCCATGTGGTCCATGTGGGCGACTCGCGTGCCTATCTGCACCGAAGCGGCCGGCTGGCACAGCTCACACGGGACCATTCTATGGTACAGGAGCTGGTGGAGGCCGGGACCATTACCCCGGAAGAGGCGGCCACCCACCCCAGCAAGAACCTGATCACCCGGGCGCTGGGGGTGCGCGAGGAGGTCCAGCCGGAGTACATCCAGTATCCGCTGAATGCCGGAGATGAACTGCTGTTGTGTACCGACGGCTTGACAAACATGCTGCCGGATGAAAAAATAGCCAGAGTGCTCACCGAGGTGCCGTTCTTTGCGGCGCCGGCGCGTCTGGTGGAGCTCGCGCTCAAGGCTGGCGGTACGGACAATGTGACCGTGCTGCTGCTGGGGACCGAGCCAACGGAGGTTTAAGATGGAAAATCTGATTGGCAAAAAGTTGGACGGCCGCTACCTGCTGCAGGAGCTGGTGGGCGTGGGCGGCATGGCCAACGTGTACCGGGCTATGGACCTGAAGGAACAGCGGGTCGTGGCGGTAAAGGTACTGAAGGAGGAGTGCACCGAGAACGAAGAGCTGGTGCGCCGCTTCAAGAACGAGTCCAAGACCATCGCGGTGCTGAATCACAAGAGCATCGTGAAGGTGTACGACGTATCGGTAACGGATAAGCTGCAGTACATCGTCATGGAATACATCGACGGTATGACACTGAAGGAGTATCTGGCACAGCGCGGCGGCCCGCTCACCTGGAAAGAGACCCTTCACTTCGTTACCCAGGTGCTGGAGGCACTGCAGCACGCCCACAGCAAGGGTGTGGTCCACCGGGATGTGAAGCCCCAGAACATTATGCTGCAGAACAGCGGCACGGTGAAGATCATGGACTTCGGCATCGCTCGTTTTTCGCAGGCCGAAAATCAGACCCTCAGTGAAAAGGCCATCGGTTCGGTGCACTACATCAGCCCCGAACAGGCCAAGGGGATGCCTACCGATGGCACCACAGACATCTACGCCGTGGGCGTGATGATGTATGA
>JAFUQL010000101.1 GCA_017472375.1 Oscillospiraceae bacterium
CAGCGGCGAGCTGTGGATCGTCAGCGACTGCGAGGCCGGTGTGGACAACGGCGTGTCCTACGGCTTCGGCTACATCCGCGGCGGCACCCTGTTCGAGGTACAGAAGAACGCCAAGCTGTATCTGACCGGCGGCCGCATGGTCAGCAGCGAGCAGCTCCTGACCAACAATACCACCGGCCTTGTGACCATCCAGGGTGCGGAGTTCAATCAGCAGCCCAACGGCACCTGCACCATCCCAGAGCCCTGGGAGATGGAGCTGATGGAATTCCGCGACACCGAGAAGTGGTACGCCACCAATGTGATGTTTGACACCTACGCCGACCCGGCGCCCGAGTCCATCCGGGTGGTGGCCCCCGGCACCGCGCTGGAGCTGACCGGCGTGGTGCGCAACCGCTCCGTGAAGGGCTACACCCTGAACGGCCTCGAGGTGGGGATGCAGGCCATCCTGGACATGGGCTCCGAGAATTCCGAGACGCTCAACTACAACGACCCCAAATTCAATGCCACCCTGCAGACCGATGCGACCGTGACCGAAGCCAATGGTCTGATCCGGCTCGCCCCCCTTGCTTCCGGCGCTGAGGTCCGGCTGAACTACAGCTTCACCGTGCCCCAGAGCTGGCTGGGCAGGACCGTGTTCATTGAGCATCAGGCCCATCTGGAGCAGAACACCGGCAGCCGTCTGGACTACCGCACCGGCAACAGCAACGTGATGACCGAGCTGATCGTCTACCCCCTGACCACCGGTGTGAAGTACGAGGACAAGGAAAACTCTCAGGAGCCCACCGACATCGACAAGCAGAACATCGAGACCATCCTGGAGCAGCAGGCCGGTGAGATCATCCAGGCGCTGCTCACCGGGCAGGAGATGCCCGAACAGCTGATGGGCCCCGTCACCAAGGCGGCCCTGGAGGATGCGTTGAAGGCTGCCAAGGACGTCAGTGTGGAGGTTCAGCTCACCGAGATCGGCAGCGAGCCCACCACCCTGCAGCAGCAGGGCATGGACGCCATCCGCGAGACCGCCGGCCGCGAGTCGCTCAACCGGGCTGAGCTGTGCTGGTTTGAGCTGGACGTGGTCGTCAAGGCCGATGGTCAGGTCGTGGGTGATCTGAACCAGCTGAACTACGACCTGCCCGTCACCGTGGTCATCCCCGAGGCCGCCCGCGGCGCTTCCTTCTATGCCATTGCCCGCCACCATATGGATGTGGACGGCAACGAGAGCACCGAGCTGATCGACGATGTGCAGGTGGATACCGAGAAACACACCATCACCTTTATGACCGACCGCTTCTCCACCTACGCCATCGTCTACGAGGGCGCCCTGACCGGCACCGTGGAGCCTGTCAGCGAGCAGGTGACCTTCACCGACAAGGGTGCGTGGCAGGCGGCTCAGGTCATGGAGGAGATGCTGGACGAGATCACCGCTCAGATCGCCGCCGGTCAGGAGACCGGCCTGAGAGACGGCACCGTGGAGGCCGTGAAGAACGCCGCCCCCGGTGATCGTGCCGTGAGACTGGCCCTGTACCTGAGCGATACAGACACCTCCGACACCGAGCGGATGGATGCCCTGGAGCAGGAGGCCAGGACTGCCCTGGGCAGCGGCAGCAAGCTGGTGGCCTTTGACCTGGAAGCCGCACTGGTCAAGCAGAACGGCGAAGTGCTGGAGCCTGTGTTCCTGAGTGAGCCTGTGCCCATGGAGCTGAACATCCCCGAGGCCGCTGCCGGCGCTGCCAACTATGCCGTGGTGCGCGCCTACTGGGATGATGCGGCCGGGGAGATGGTCATCGAGCAGCTGGCCCGTGTGTTTGCTGGCCGCGCCGCCGGGCGGATCGTCACCGAGCGGCTGGCCGGTGTGACCTTTGACCGTGCCGCCGGCACCATCTCGTTTGAAGCCGACCGCACCGGCACCTACGCCATCGTCTACGAGGGCACCTATGCGCCCGCCGCCGGCGGCCAGACTTCCGGCAGCGCCGCAGCCACTGCAACTGCCACGGCTGCCCCCGCCGCGGTGACCCCCGCGCCTCTGACCGGCGATGCCGCACAGCCCGCCCTGTACGCCGCTGTGTGCCTTGCCGCCCTGTGCGCGCTGACTGTGGTCAGCCGCAAGCGCAGCTTCTGAGAAGCAGACCTCATCTGAAACGGCAGGAGCCGGGCCTTTTGGCCCGGCTCTTTTTTGTGCCCCCGGCGGGATACCCCTTGACAGTTTGCACAGACTAACCTATACTGAAAACATCCAAACACACCCCCCGGGGGGTGGGGGTATCGCCCCCGCGCCCGAAGACGGGGGAGGGGGGCGACCTGCCCCCCAACGCGTATCACATACGAGGAGGACTCCATGGAACAATTCTCCGTCACAGGCATGACCTGTGCCGCCTGCAGCGCCCATGTGGAAAAGGCGGTCACCGCTGTTCCCGGCGTGAAGGCGGTGTCGGTCAGCCTGCTCACCAACAGCATGGGGGTGGACTACGCCGCTCCCGCCACCGCCGAGGGCATCTGCAAGGCGGTGGCCGATGCAGGCTACGGCGCATCCCCCAAGGGGGCGCAGAACGCACAGCCCGCCCGCAGCTCGGACGAGCTGGCCGACACCGAGACCCCGATCCTGAAACGGCGGCTCATCGCATCCCTGTGCTTTCTCATCCCGCTGATGTACGTCACCATGGGGCATATGGTGGGGCTGCATCTGCCCGCCTGGCTGGACGGGGCGGAAAACGCGGTCAGCTTCGGTCTGACCCAGCTGCTGCTCACCCTGCCGGTGCTCATCATCAACAACAAGTTCTTTGTCAACGGCGCCAAGAGCCTGTGGCGGCGCGCCCCCAGCATGGACGCGCTGGTGGCCCTGGGCGCGGGCGCGGCGGTGGTCTACGGCGTGTTCGCCCTGTACCAGATGAGCTGGGGCCTGGGCCACGGCGACATGGAGCGGGTGATGACCTACCGCCATGACCTGTACTTCGAGTCCGCCGCCATGATCCTCACCCTCATCACCGTGGGCAAGATGCTGGAGGCCCGCTCCAAGGGCCGCACCACCGACGCCCTGCGCAGCCTGATGGCTCTCGCGCCCAAGACGGCCACTGTCCTCCGCGACGGCGTGGAGACGGTGGTGCCGGTGGATCAGGTGGTAGCCGGTGACGTCTTTGTGGTGCGGCCCGGGGAGAGCATCCCCGTGGACGGTGTGATTTTGGAGGGCGCAGGCGCCATCAATGAATCGGCCATGACCGGCGAGAGCATCCCCGTAGACAAGGCCGCAGGGGACA
>JAFUQL010000102.1 GCA_017472375.1 Oscillospiraceae bacterium
CGGGGATCCAGCGGCAGACTTTGTGGAAAAGGTCCAAAATGAGGAGGACTGGAATGAAAACGACGATGCACTGGAGCGGGCGGCTGGAGCGGTTGGCTGTGACGGCGCTGGGCTGGATGGTCACGGCGCTGCTGTGGGCGCTGGCCCTGCTGAACCTGCTGCGCACAGCTTTTTTTCAGCTTGAGGACCCTTACATTGCCTGGGAGACTGTGTTTTATAAGGCGGATCCGGTCTGGCCGGCACTGCAGTTCACGGGGGCTCTGGTGCTCGTGGTGGCCTTGTGGCAAAGAAGCGGTATTGGAGCGCGGATCTCTGCACCCTGGCGATGGATCGTGGCAGCGGCTGCCCTGGCCGCTCTGGGCGGTGTCGTGTGGATGCAGGTGAGCGGGCAGGTGCAGCGGCACGATTCGGAAATGCTCATCCAGGCCGCGCAGCACTGGATGGAGGGGGACTTCAGCGATTTTGCTGAGGGAGGGTATCTGTTCTGCTTCCCGTATCAATTGGGGTATGCACTGTTTCTGGAGGGGCTCTTCCGCCTGTTCGGTGCCGGGAATGTGGAAGCGGTGCGGGTCGTGAACAGCCTGTGCATCGGAGCCTGTGTATGGCTGCTGAGTGTACTGGCCGACAAGCTGATGCCGAAAGACAGCAAAAACGGTACACTGACCGCCTGCCTGCTGCTGGGTGCGTGGTGCGCAGTCCTGTTTACCGGCTTTGCGTATGGCAATGTTCCGGGCATGACACTTGCGATGGCTGCTCTGTATCTGCAGGTGACCTGGCAGCAGGGAGGGCACTGGGGCCGTATGCTGGCCAGTGGGGTCTGCATCGCATTCGGTGTTTGGTTAAAATCGTTCAGCCTGATCTTTTTGATCGCGCAGGTGATCCTGCTGGTGCTTCAGGCCGTGCGGGGCAGAAGCTGGAAGCCGCTGGCGGCCGTGCTGGCGGTGCTGCTTCTGTGGCAGGGGCTGGACAAGGGGAGCACCGCCTGGATGGAGCGGCGCATCGGCCATGAGATGAACGAGGGTGCGCCCATGATCCTGACCCTCGCCATGGGGATGCAGAACCCCTGGGTTGGCTGGCGCGCCGAAGGATGGAACAACGGTTACAACCTGGACATCTACAGCCAGGTCGGGTATGATGCCGAGGAGGCATCGGCGCTGGCCCGGGAGGCCATCGGCTGGCGCTTGGAGGAATATCGACAGGATCCAGCCACGTGTTTGCGTTTTTACTACAAAAAGGCCTGTTCCCAGTGGGCCGAGCCCACCTACCAAAGCCTGTGGATCAACTGCCGCATTGGCGGTATGAACGAGCAGGAGAGCCGCCTGTATCAGGGGAAGCCGGCGCGCTTCCTCGAAAGCGGCATGGAGCTTTACCAGTCCGCGGTATGGCTGAGTGCCGCGGTGTATGTGACAGCGCGCCGCAAGAAGCTGGATACCACAGCGCTGGCGCCCGGGCTGGTCATTTTGGGCGGCTTTCTGTTCCAGATGCTCTGGGAGGGAAAGAGCCAGTACATTCTTCCGTATTTCCTTTTGGCGGTGCCCTACGCCTCGGCAGGCCTTGGCCTGATGGCCGGCTGGGTGCAGAAGCTGCTGAAAAAACCCCGCGACCCTTGACACCCGCCCCGGGAAAGAGTATATAAAGAACAGAACGACAAAATACCACAATGCGGAGCTGCTTTGAGGGCGGCTCCGCTTCTTTTGCAGGGGAAGGGATGACCATGGCAAGAAACTACGAGATGGACCTGAGCAGCGGCCCACTGTTGGGCAAGATCGTGCGGTTCGCGGTGCCGCTGCTGCTTTCGGGCGTGTTGCAGCTTTTGTTCAACGCTGCGGACGTGGTGGTCGTGGGACGGTTCACCGGCCCGCAGGCGCTGGCCGCGGTGGGCAGTACCACCAGCCTCATCAACCTGCTGGTGAACCTGTTCATCGGCGTGTCGGTGGGCGCCAACGTGCTCACCGCCCGCAATTACGGCGCAAAACACTGGAAGGCGCTCCACGACACGGTGCACACCGCCATCCTCACCGCCATGGTGTGCGGCTGTGCCATGATCTTTGTGGGCGGTGCGCTGGCCGAGCCCATCCTGCGGCTGATGGGCACCCCGGAGGACGTGCTGCCCCACTCGGTGCTGTATATGCGCATCTACTTCATGGGGATGCCCTTCTTCATCACCTACAACTTTGGCGCAGCGGTGCTGCGGGCTGTGGGCGACACCCGCCGCCCCCTTTACTTTCTGAGCCTTGCGGGCGTGGTGAACGTGGTGCTGAATCTGGCGCTGGTCATCCTGTTCGATCTGGGCGTGGCGGGCGTGGCCATCGCCACCGTTACCTCGCAGGGCATCTCGGCGGCGCTGGTACTGGCCTGCCTGCACGGCAGCACCGGCCCCTACCGTCTGGTGTGGCGCGACCTGCGCATCGACCCCGCCACCCTGCGCAGTATGCTGCGCATCGGTGTGCCGGCGGGGCTGCAGGGCACGGTCATCAACTTCTCCAACGTGTTGATCCAGTCCTCGGTGAACTCCTTCGGCAGCCTTGCCATGGCGGGCTACACCGCGAGCTGCAACATCGACGGCTTCCTGTACATCGTGGCCAACTCGGTGACCCAGACCGCCCTGAGCTTCGCCGGGCAGAACATGGGCGCGGGCAATTACCGCCGGGTGGAAAAGTCGATTCTGGAGTGTGTGCTGCTTTCCGGCACGCTGGGCGCAGCCACCGCCGCGCTGGTGTATCTGTTCCGCGAGCCGCTCATCGGTATTTACTCGCCCGACCCGGAGGTCATCTCCTACGGGGTTATCAAGTTTGCGGTGGCGTGGCCCTTCTACTGCCTTGCCGCCATCATGGACACTCTGCCCGGCGGTCTGCGGGGCATGGGCTGTTCGCTGGCGCCCACCCTCATCTCCATCACCGGCGTGTGTCTGTTTCGGGTGGTGTGGATCTTCGGGGTGTTCCCGGTGTGGCACAGCCTGGAGTCCCTCTACTTCTCCTACCCGGTGTCCTGGATCCTCACCGTCAGTATGCAGGCGGTGTGCTATCTGGTGATGCGCAAAAAGCTGCTGCGGCCTGCGGCCGCCTCTCCGGCACTGTAAAAAAGCAAGCGGACGACCTTTGCCAAAAGGTCGTCCGCTTTTTGCGTTGTCTGAGAGGACCGGTTCAGCCCAGGATCAGCCGCGACAGCTCCTCCGGGTCGGCGGCCAGGTGCTGCGCCCCGGCACCGGTCAGCTCCTCCCGGCTGCGGAAGCCCCACAGCACCCCGCAGCTGGCAAGGCCGGCATTTTGGGCGGTATAACTGTCCACGTCGCTGTCGCCCACATACAGGGTGCAGGCAGGGTCAGCGCCCATCTGCGCCAGGATCGCCCGGGTGCCGGTGGGGTCGGGCTTGACGGGGCAGCCCTCGGTCTGCCCGCGCACATGGGCCAAGCGGCCGGGGAAGTAGTGCTCCACCACCGCCCGGGTCAGGTCGTCCCGCTTGTTGGAAAAGACCCCGTACACCACCCCGGCGGCGTCCAGCTGGTCCAGCAGGGCAGGGATACCGGGGTAAGGGCAGGTCTTGTCCTCTTTGTGGGCGCCGTAGCGTTCGCCAAACTGCACCAGAGTCTCGGCCATGCGCTCAGGGGTGCGGGCGTGTTCGGGGGAGAAGCGGCGCACCAGATTGGGGATGCCGCCGCCCACCATCCGCTTGTAGGCCTCGGTGGGGTGGGTGGGCCAGCCGTTTTGGGCGCACACCCAGTTGGCGGCATCGGCCAGGTCGTCCAGAGTATTCAGAAGCGTACCGTCCAGATCAAACAGGACGTAGTCAAAATTGGGCATAGGGGTCACCTCATGTATGTGGGGGATGCACTCGTCTGCCTTTCATTATACCGAAGAACAGCTCAGAGTGCAAAACCCAATGTGCGGC
>JAFUQL010000103.1 GCA_017472375.1 Oscillospiraceae bacterium
ATACATCCTGCAGGCCGTGCGAGCGCAGATGAACGGCACCACGGCGCCTGCCCCGTCCGTGGACAGCCGCGTTCATCTGAGCATCGAACCATCTGTGCTGGAGCCCTTCCGCCGGGAGGGCGAGACCCTCACCCAGACGGCGGAGCGTCTGCTGACAGCAGGGCTTGCGGCGGCGCAGCGGGCAGAGAAGTGACGTCCGCTCGCCTGCATTTTTACGCCGAACAGCGAAAAACAGCAAAAGCCCTGCCCTGCGGCCAATGGCCGCAGGGCGGGGCTTTTTGATCTTCCAAGTGCTTTTTGTGTTCCAATTTTCCGGATGCTCCCCATCGGAAACACGTTCCAAAATCAGGACTTCAAATCAAGCTGCAATGCAGCAAGACGCAAGGCTTCCGGTTTACTCGGTCACAACGTGGTTGATCAGGTACTCGGCCACCAGGTCGGTGCGGACGCCCTGATAAATGTAACCCTGGCCGTAGTCGGCGGTGTAGGTGGAGAAATTGGTGATGCCCAGATTGGCGAAGTATTCGCTGACCACCTCATCGGTCAGTTCGATGCCGGCATCCTCGGCCAGCGCCTGGCACATCATGTTCTGCTTGACCATGCTCTCCAGAATGGGGCGGTAGGTCTCCAGCAGGGCATCGATGCTCTCCATCTCGTACATCTCGGCCAGTTCCTGGGTGGTCACACCCAGGCCGGCGGCGGCGCTGTTCAGCTCGGTCTCCAGCACACTCACCTGATCGTCCACCAGCTTGGCGGGGACCTCGTTGAAGGTGCAGTTGGTGAACAGCCAGTCCAGTACAAAGTTGTACTGCTGCTGGCCCAGCAGCTCGTCGATGAACATCTGACGCAGCTCCTCCACGGAGGAAACGCCATAGTAGGAACCGTAGATGCTGATGAATTCCTCATCCAGCGCGGGGATGGAGTCCTCGCCGTGGATGTAGTTGACGGTGGTGGCAAAGACGGCCTCCTTGCCGTTCAGGGTGTCAACGCCGTAGTCCTCGGGGAAGGTCACCACCACGTCCACGGTCTCGCCGGGCATCACGCCGATGATCTGATCCAGAAAGTCATCGATCAGCTCATCGCTGCCGGCGGTGTAGTCGGCGCCGGCGCCCTGGGTGTCGCCGCCGTCAAAGGCAACGCCGTCAATGGTGCCCACATAGTCGATGTTGACCGTATCGCCGGCCACGACCGCCCGGTCGGTGACTTCGGTGGCGGTGCCGAAATCGGCCAGGAACTCGTCGATGGCGGCCTGCAGGTCCTCGTCGCTCACGGTGGTGAAGGTCTCGTCGGCGGGGATGGCCTCGTAATCGGGCAGGGTGATCAGCTCGGCCATGTCGTAGCCCTCAAAGGAGCCGTCCTCGGTCAGGCCGATGCTGTAGTTGGGCATCTCGGCGGTGGTGTCCACGCCGGTCACGCCGGAGGAGACCGCTTCCGAAGAAACAGCCTCCGAAGCGGCAGCACCGGCACTCTGGCAGCCGGTAAACAGCAGGGCAGCGGCCGCCAGAGCGGCAGCAGTGCGAACAAACGAACGATTCAAGGTGAATTCCTCCTTGTTATTTGGGTTGATGATAGATCTTTTTGGGAACCTTTACGCCGTTTTGGGCAAGGCGCTCCAGATAGCTGGCCTTGGACACGCGCACGGCGCTGGCCTTCAGTTCCTCCTTGAGCTGAGCCTGACGCTCCGGCAGGGTGCGGCGCCACTCAAGGGCCGACCACACGCCGAGAGCCACGAGCAGCACACCGAGCAGCAGCAGCTCCAACCGGTAACCGGCCATGAAGACTGCACCCAAAAGAAAAGCCAGGCCCAAAAGCACATAGCCCCAGATCGTACGGGGCAGCTTGGGCAGCTTGGGCTCCTTTTCCAGAGCAGGCTCCTTCCAGCGGGGGTCGAAGTACTCGACGCCGCAGCCCGGACAAGGGCGGAACGGGCAGCCGTACTCCCCGTCACTGGCGGCGAAGCGATAGTAGAGCAGTTTTCCGCAGTCCGGGCAGATGGCCACCATCGGACGCTTGGTCTTTTCCTGCTTTTTCGATTTGACCTTGGGTGTGATCTTCAAGACGATGCTCCTTTGGCGCACAGGCGCGGTTTGTAGGGTCCGTTGCAGACAAAAAAATTATAGCACAGCCCGCCCCGGGGAACAAGCGCACCCTATGGGAGAAATAAGAGAAAAAACGCGCAGAATGGGGAAATTTTGTGAAAGCCCGTAATATGCGGCTCTGCTCGCCTCCAATGCGGCGAACTTCCCCATGCGCCCTTGCCCGCCGTGCAGGGCAAAACAGATCACCGCCGCAGAATATACAATTCGTATAAACCGCGGCGGTGTTTGAAATTTGTAAACTGAATGCAGGAACGGCAGAGCGGTCAGGTGATCTTCAGCGCCCGCTGAGCCCGGTAGACCACATACTGGAACAGCCCCACGATCAGGCAGCCCTCGACGTAGATGTAGTTGGGCAGGTTCTTCCAGCGGAATTTGGGCTTTTCAAGTTTGGGGATGACCTTCAGTGCCTCCTTGAAGCCCTGCCCGTAGTAGCCGCCGAAGCCCTTCAGCCGGAACATGACCACCTTCAGCAGATACCCCGCCACCAGGAAGGGCAGGTTCAGGAGCAGCATCAGCAGGGGCATATTCTTGTAGGGCAGCAGGATGCTGTTGCGGCCGCTCTGGATGCTCTTGAAGGGGTTGTAGCGCACCGCGCCGGTGGTGGCGCCGGCGATGTGGTAGCACTTGGCGGTGGGGCAGTAGACATTGCGGTAGCCCATGCTGTTGGCGCGCCAGCTGATGTCCACGTCCTCATAGTAGGCGAAGAAATTCTCGTCAAACAGCCCGATCTCGTCCAGAATGGACTTGCGGTACAGCGCCGCGCCACCGCAGGCGGAGAAGGTGCGGCAGGGGGTCAGATAGCGCTCCCAGCGCAGACCATCGCCCCGCTTGCAGGCAAAGCCCAGCAGGGTCACATAGTCGCCTGCATCGTCCGCCAGATGCCGCTCAAAATGGCGGATCATCAGGCTGGACACCGCAAAGATCTTCGGGTCGGCCTCGGCGGCGGCGATCAGATTCTCCAGCCAATCCGGCTCGGCAAAGGCATCGTTGTTGAACAGTGCCACATACTCGCCCTGCGCGGCCCGGATGCCCTGATTCACCGCATAGGAGAAGCCGGTGTTCCGGTCGTTCTCGATGAGGGTGTAGTTGGGGCGATCCCGGTAGCTGCGTGCGATCTCCAGGCTCTCATCGGTGGAGGCGTTGTCGATGACGATCAGCTCGAAGTCCTGCATGGTCTGAGCCCACACCGATTCGATGGAGTCCTTCAGCCAGCCGGCTCCGTTCAAATTGGGGATGACGACGGTCGCTTTCATGGGCGGCCCTCCTTGTATATCAGATTCGGAACATACGGCGCCGTGCCGGGGGCACAGCCTGCCGCACAAAACAAAAACAGGCAGGGCACGCCCGCGGGCATACCCTGCCTGTATTCTAACACATTGGCGAAGCAATGGCAACAAACGCGCTCAGGGGGCCAGCAGGCCGACCTTCTTCTTCACCTTGGTGATGGTGCGCTGGCTGATGGCGGTGGCCTGCTCTGCGCCGGCGCGGTAGGTGGCCTCCAGATAGCCCTTGTCCTTCATCAGGCGGGCGAACTCCTCGCGCACGGGGCGCAGCTCCTCGGCCACGGCCTCGCCCACGGCCAGCTTGAAGGCGCCATAGCCCTGGCCGGCAAACTCCTGCTCGATCTGCTCGAAGGTGCGGCCGGTGATGGCAGAGTAGATGCTCATCAGGTTGTTGATGCCGTCCTTGCCCTCACGGTAGCACACTTGGGCCTCGCTGTCGGTGATGGCGCGCTTGAACTTGTTGACGATGACCTTGGGGTCGTCCAGCACGGTGATGAAGCCGTTGGCGTTGGTGTCCGACTTGGACATCTTCTTGGTGGGATCCTGCAGGGACATGACCCGGGCGCCGGTCTTGGGGATGTAGGGCTCGGGGATGCGGAAGGTCTGGCCGTACAGGTTGTTGAAGCGGGTGGCCAGGTCGCGGGTGAACTCCAGATGCTGTTTCTGGTCGGCGCCCACGGGCACGAAGTCGGCCTGGTACAGCAGGATGTCACCGGCCATCAGGGAGGGATAGGTGAACAGGCCGGCGTTCACGTTGTCGGCGTGGCGGGCAGACTTATCCTTGAACTGGGTCATGCGGCTCAGCTCACCGAACTGGGTGTAGCAGTCCAGGATCCAGCCCAGCTCTGCATGAGCGGGCACATGGCTCTGGATGAAGCACAGGCTCTTCTGCGGGTCGATGCCGCAGGCCAGCAGCAGGGCAAAGGCCTCCAGGGTCTGCTTGCGAAGCTGAGCCGGCTCCTGACGGACGGTCAGGGAGTGCAGGTCGGCGATGAAGTAGGCGCACTGATAGTCCTCCTGCATCTGGCCCCAGTTGCGCACAGCGCCGATGTAGTTGCCCAGCGTGAACACGCCGGTGGGCTGGATGCCGCTGAGGATGACCTTTTTGCGCTCAGGCTTGACGGCCTCGGGCGCGGTGGTGACGGTGGTGGATTCCAATGGGATGACCTCCTTAATGTGAACGCGCAGAAGGCGCGGATGATGCAGAAATACAGCGGCACAGCGGCCGTGCGATGCTTCAATTATAGTTCGAAAACAGGGGGGTGTCAATGCAGGGCAGGGGGCGGGCGGAGGGCATCAGACCTTCGGGTCCGGGGGCTGCCCGTCGTGGGCCGGCCATTGGCACTCGGTCATCTCCATGTGGGTAAAGACCGCCCGGAAGGAGGACTCCTCCGGGCTGCAGGCATAGACGCCGAAGCGGATCGGCCCCTTGCCTTCCCACAGATGGCACACCCGCATCTGGCTGTAGTGCTGCCCGTCCGGCGAGCACTCGATGCGGTAATCGTCCTCCCGGCGGCTGAGCCGGTACCACATGGTGCGGACCGAGCCGTCGATCTCGGTGGTGGCCCAGTCGGAGTAGCCGTGGTTGGTCACCACGCTGCCCAGGTGCTGGATGCGGTCGTTCTCGTATTCGATGGAGGCCTTCAGCCAGTTGTCGCTGTCCAGATAGAGCACCACGCCGCACTGGTCGAAGCGGCAGCGGCTCTCAAACTCGGTTTTCACGGTGAAGGAGAAGTAGGGTTCGTCGGTCTCCATCTGCAGCACGGGGGCGTTGTCGTTCCGAAAGTGGTAATAGGTCCGCTGCCACAGGTCGGTGTGGGGCGCGGTGAGGATCTCGATCCGCCCGCCGGTGATGGAGCAGGCGGAAGGCTGCCTTGTCCATTGCAGCCGGGCAGCGTCAAAGTTCATGGTCCCTCCTTGGATCTCACACCAGATAGGGCAGGTACAGGTGCAGGTCATCGGCCTTCACCAGGCCCTCGAAGTACACGCCGTCCTCCCGGTATTCCTCGGTGTCCACACGGCCGCGGCTGCGCATGGCCTCGGCCAGGCCCAGCTTGTCGTAGGGCAGCACCATCTTCACCGGGCGGATGCGGTTGCTGAGCTGCCGGTCCAGCGCGGCCAGCAGCTCGTTCAGGCCCCGGCCGGTCTTGGCGCTGGTCAGCAGGATGCTGGGGTCAAAGGCCACCGCGCCGGGCTTGTCGCACTTGTTGTACACCACAAGCTGGGGGATGTCGCCGCATTCCAGGCTGGCCAGCACCTCGTCGGTGACGGCGAGCTGTTCCTCGCGGGCAGGGTCGGTGGCGTCGGCCACCTTCACGATCACATCCGAGAAGGCGGCCTCCTCCAGCGTACTGCGGAAGGCCTTGACCAGGTGATGGGGCAGGCGGCTCACAAAGCCGACGGTGTCCACCAGGATGACGGTCAGCCCGCTGGGCAGCACCAGCTTGCGGGCGGTGGGGTCCAGCGTGGCGAACAGCATATCCGCCTCGGCCGCCTGTACGCTGCCGCACAGGGCGTTCATCAGGCTGGACTTGCCCACGTTGGTGTAGCCCACCAGCGAGATCACCGGCACACCGCTCTTTTCCCGGGCGCGGCGGTTCTCGCCCCGGCGTTTTTCCATCTCCTTCAGCCGCTCCTCCAGCGCTTCGATGCGCCGGTGGACGTAGCGGCGATCCAGCTCTAGCTGGCTCTCACCGGCGCCGCGCCGGGCAC
>JAFUQL010000104.1 GCA_017472375.1 Oscillospiraceae bacterium
TGGTCCACTCGGCCACGTTTACTGAGTTGTCGGCCACCCGCTCGAGGTACTTGGCGATCATCAGCAGATCCAGTATCTCATCTGCACAGGTGGGGGTGCTGGCAAGCCGGTCGGCGATCTCCCGCTTGATGGCTTCAAATCGGGCGTCCTGTGCATCGTCTGCGGCGATGACAGCGGCCGCTGCGGCTGTATCGCCGGCTAAGAATGCATTGATGGCGTTCCGCTCCATCTCGAGTGCGCCGGCCCCCATCTCACTGAGGGTGTGGGGCAGGGGAGCGGCATCGCTGTGGCACAGGCTGATCTCGGCGATGTCGGCGGCGTGGTCGCCCATGCGCTCCAGATCGGTGACCATTTTCAGTGTGCCGCTGATCCGCCGCAGGTCGCCGGCAACGGGCTGTTGGCGCAAAAGCAGTGTCATGCACAGATGTTCGATCTCACGTTCCTGCCCATCAATGGTATGGTCACCCGCAATGATGCGGCGGGCGGTGTCTTTGTCGCAGGCGGTCAGGGCGTTGAGGGCGGCGTACAGGGCGGTTTGTACGCCGTCGCCCATGCGGCGCACGGCATCGTCCAGCCGTGCAAGGTCGTTGTCGTAGGTTTGGCGCAGGCTCATAATGATACTCCTTTGCGGTGTTTTAGCCAAATCGGCCGCTGATGTAGTCCTCGGTGCGCCTGTCTTTTGGGCGGGAGAAGATCTCCTCGGTGGGGCCCTTCTCCACCATTTCGCCCAGCAGGAAAAAGGCGGTCTCGTCGCTGATGCGGGCAGCTTGCTGCATGTTGTGGGTCACAATGACTACAGTATAGTCCTTTTTTAGCTCGCTCATCAGCCCTTCGATGCGCATGGTGCTGCCAGGGTCCAGCGCACTGGTGGGCTCATCCATCAGCAGGACCTCCGGTTCCACAGCCAGTGCCCGGGCGATGCACAGGCGCTGCTGCTGCCCGCCGGAGAGCCCCAGTGCGCTCTTTCTCAGCCGGTCTTTGACCTCGTCCCAGATCGCCGCGCCCCGAAGGCTCTGTTCCACAAGGTCATCCGGCCGGGCCTTGCTGCGCACGCCGTGCAGCCGTGGGCCGTAAGCGATGTTGTCGTAGATGCTCATAGGGAAGGGATTGGGCTTCTGAAATACCATACCGATCCGTTTGCGCAGCAGGGTCACGTCCACGTCTTTGGCAAAAATGTCCTGGCCGCGGTACAGCGCCTCGCCTTCAATGCGCAGCCCGGGCACCAGGGCAGGGTCGTTCATGCGGTTGAACACCTTCAAAAACGTAGACTTGCCGCAGCCCGAAGGGCCGATGAGGGCAGTGATGCTTTTGTCCTGAATGGTCATGTCGATGCCCTTCAGCGCCTGAAAGCCTCCATAGTACAGTTTCAGGTCCCGGGCCTGCAAGATGGGTGTTTCCATAGGATCCAAGTTGCTCCTTTCCGTTGGTTGCTTATATTTTGCGCTTCAGCTTTGTCTGTGCCAGCCGGGCCAGAAGGTTCAGGACCAGCACCAGGACCATGAGCACTGCGGCGATGGCATATCCGGTTGCAAAGTCTCCCTCCTCACTCACGGCCATATACAGCGCCACCGACAGGGTGGCTCCGCTGCTGGTATAAGCGCGGATCAGACTGTTTGCAA
>JAFUQL010000011.1 GCA_017472375.1 Oscillospiraceae bacterium
GCCTGCGGCCACGATGCCCACACCGCCATGCTGCTGGGCGCCGCACAGGTGCTGAACGCCCGCCGGGCCGAACTGTGCGGCGAGGTGCGGCTGCTGTTCCAACCCTCGGAGGAGCAGGTACTGGGCGCCAAAGCGCTGATCGCCCGGGGCGCCATGGAGGGCGTGGACGCAGTGTTCGGCCTGCACATCGGTAGCATTCTGTCCCCGGACATCCCCTCCGGCACGCTGGTGGTGCCCGCCGGGCGGTGCATGGCCTCCTTTGACCGGTTCAGCATTCGGGTGAAGGGGGCAGGCTGCCACGGCAGCACCCCGCAGAAAGGCGTAGACCCCATCAACATTGGTGCGCACATCCTGCTGGCGCTGCAGGCCCTGAACGCCCGGGAGGTGAGCGCCACCGACCCCATGGTACTGACCATCGGGAAGTTCATCGGCAACGGGCATTACAATGTCATCCCGGACGAGGTGCTGATGGAGGGCAACGTGCGCACGCTGGACCCGGAGATGCGCCGCTTTGTGGCAAAGCGCATCGGCGAGGTGAGTGAGGCCACCGCCGCCATGTTCGGCGGGCAGGCGGAGTACGAGATGCTGTGGGGCATCCCCCCGGTGGTGAACCACGGCGGCATGGCCGCCCTTGCCGCCGAAGCCGCCGTGGAAGTGGTGGGCGCGGAGCAGGTCATCACCCGGCTGGATGCGCCCAACATGGGCGGTGAGGACTTCGCCTGCTATCTGGAACAGGTACCGGGCGCCTTTGCCTTCCTGAGCAGCGCCGACCACGCCAAGGGCACCGACGGCCCCCACCACACGCCCCGCTTTGATGTGGACGAAGAGGTGCTGTGGAAGGGCGCGGCCTACCTCACCGCGGCGGCGGTACGCTTTCTGGAGCAGTGAGGGGTACCGCCATGTTTGACTGTGGATTCACCCGGGAGGGAAACTGGTTCCGCTATCGGGCGGGCGCGATCATTGTGGAGGACGGCTGTGTTCTGCTGGCGAGCAACGGGCTGGACGACTACTATTATTCCATTGGCGGCGGTGTGCATCTGGGTGAGAGCGCCGAGGACGCGGTGCGCCGCGAGGTGCTGGAGGAGACCGGCGTGGAGTATGAGATCGACCGGCTGGCGGTCATCCACGAGAACCTCTTTGACCAGAACACCGGCACTCTGAAGGGGCTGGAGTGTCATGAGATCTGCCTGTATTTTCAGATGAAGCCCCGGGGCACCCAGGAACTGCACAGCGACAGCATCACCGCCTTCGGCACGAGAGAGCAGATGCACTGGATCCCCATCGCCGAACTGAGTCGGCACAAAGCCTTCCCCGTCTTTCTGCAGGAATACCTGAGCCGCCCCCACACGGGCATCGAACACATCCTCACCGACGAGCGGAAACGACCCACATAAAACCCAAAGCCGCCCGGCGCGCATCCCTTTCGATGCGCCGCCGGGCGGCTGTTTTGCTTATAGGCCGGGTTCAGTCCTCCCGGTGCAGGTCCAGTTCGGTCATCAGCTCCCGGCTGATCACCGTGAGCATCTCGGTGAGCTTGTCCACATCCTCGGGGCTGAAGCGCTCGCGGATACGGCCCATCACGTCCTTGCGGTAGGAGGACACGATGCTGTAGTAGTCGAAATATTTCTGGGTGGGGCGCAGGTGGTACTCCCGCCGGTCGGTCTCCGACTGGATCTTCTCCAGATAGCCCTTCTGCACCAGATTGTTGATCTTGTAGGCCGCATTGGGGGTGGAGATCTTCATCATGCCGGAAAACTCCGAGATGGTGGGCTCGTCCAGCGCCAGAATGGTCTCCATGCAGAAGGTCTCCACCGTGGTGAGGGTCGCTTCACGGCACTCGAACTTGCCGAACACCGCCTGGTAGAAGTGCAGCTTGAATTTGGTGTATACCTCGTCGAACGCCCGCTCCAGTGTCATGGACTTGTACTCCTTTGGCCGCAAACCGGCTGTTTTCACAGCCCGCCGGGCTGCGTGTTTCTTCATTATAACACACTTCCGGGTTTGCGAAAAGGCGCTGTTTTCAGTTAGCATCGGCTAAAGCAAAGGTCAGCTCGGCGGTGACGGCGGGCTTGCCGTCCACCCGGGCCACCGCTCGGCCGGTGCCCACCGGGCCGTGGCGGGCGGTCAGCTCGCAGGTCATCTCCAGCACATCGCCGGGTTTGACCTGGCGGCGGAAGCGGGCGTTCTTCACCCCGCCGAACAGGGCGATCTTGCCCCGGTTCTCCTCCTCGCTCAGGATGGCCACCGCCCCCACCTGGGCCAGCGCCTCCAGAATGAGCACGCCGGGCATGACGTGCTGGCCGGGGAAATGCCCACAGAAGAACAGCTCGTTCACACTGACGCACTTGCGGCCCATGGCCCATTGGCCGGGCTCGTGGTCGGTGATGCGGTCCACCAGCGCGAAGGGATAGCGGTGGGGCAGGATCTGTTCGATCTGGTTGGAGTCCAGGGTCTTTGCCGCCTCGCGGGGGGCGGCAGGCATGGTCTTTTCCAGTTCTGCCATGGCTCAGCCCTCCCACTTCTTCATCACAAGGCAGGCGTTGTGGCCGCCGAAGCCCAGATTGCTGCTCATGGCATAGCGCAGGGCTTTCTCGCGGCCCTCACCGGGCACATAGTCCAGATCGCACTCCGGGTCGGGGTTCTGCAGGCCCACGGTGGCGGGCACGAACCCGTCGTGCAGGGCCAGCGCGGTGAACACCGCTTCCACACCGCCGGCGCCGCCCAACAGGTGGCCGGTCATGCCCTTGGTGCTGCTGACGCACAGCTCATTGGCCCACTCGCCAAACACAGTGCGGATGGCCATGGTCTCACAGGCGTCGTTCATGGGGGTAGAGGTGCCGTGGGCGTTGATGTAGTCCACCTGCTCAGGGACCACGCCGCCGTCCTCCAGGGCCAGCTTCATGCAGGCCGCGCCGCCGGCGCCGCCGGGAGCCGGGGCAGTGAAGTGGTAGGCGTCGCAGTTGGAGCCATAGCCCACCACCTCGGCGTAGATCTTCGCGCCGCGGGCCTTCGCGTGCTCCAGCTCCTCCAGGACCAGGATGCCGCTGCCCTCGCCCATGACGAAGCCGCTGCGGTCTGCATCAAAGGGGATGCTGGCGCGGGCGGGGTCGTCGCCGGTGTGCAGGGCCTTCATGCTGGTGAAGCCGCCCATGCCCAGCGGGCTGATGCAGGCTTCGGCGCCGCCGCAGACCATGATCTCCTCGTAGCCGTCCCGCACCCGATGGAAGGCATCGCCCACCGCGTTGCTGCCGCCGGCACAGGCGGTGACCGGGCAGACACACATGTCCTTCAGCCCATAGCGGATGGCGATCTGCGCCGCAGCCATGTTGCCGATGACCATGGGGATGAAGTAGGGGCTGACCCGGTCAAAGCCCTTCTCCATGCCCTTGGTGTGGGATCCCTCGATGTCGGGCAGGCTGCCGATGCCGCTGGACACGATGCAGCCGATGCGGGCGGCATCCTCCTGCGCCACATCCAGGCCGCTGTCCGCCAGCGCTTCGGCGGCAGCGCACAGGGCGAACTGGGTGAAGCGGGCCATCTTCTTGGCCTCCCGCTTGTCGATGGCCACGGTGGGGTCGAAGTTCTTCACCTCGGCGGCCAGCTTGGCCTTGAAATTGGTGGTGTCAAAGGCGGTGATGGGGCCCACTCCGCTCTTGCCCGCCCGCACCGCCTGCCAGCTCTCGGCGGCGGTGTTGCCGGTGGGGTTCACGGTGCCCAGACCGGTGATGACAACTCTGCGTTTCTCCATTGCGGTTTCCTCCTTCGGATCACATGGCCATGCCGCCGTCCACGCTCAGCACCTGGCCGGTGATGTAGGCGCTCTCCTCGGCCGCCAGGAAGGTCACCGCGTGGGCGACTTCCTCAGGCAGGCCGGCACGGCCGGCGGGGATGGTGTTCAGGGTGGCGGTGCGGGCCGCCTCGGGCATGGCGTTGGTCATATCGGTGGTGATGAAGCCGGGAGCCACCGCATTCACGGTGACGTTGCGGGTGGCCAGCTCCTTGGCCAGGCTCTTGGTCAGGCCGATGAGGCCCGCCTTGCTGGCGGCGTAGTTGGCCTGGCCGGCGTTGCCCCGCAGGCCCACCACACTGCTCAGGTTGATGATGCGCCCATAGCGCTGGCGCATCATCCGCCTGGCCACCGCCTTGCAGCACAGGAACGCGCCCTTCAGGTTGGTGTCCACCACCTTGTCGAAGTCCTCCTCGCTCATGCGCACCAGCAGGCCGTCGCGGGTCACGCCCGCGTTGTTCACCAGCACATCCACGCGGCCGAATTCCGCACCGGCGGCCTCCACCAGCGCCTCAGCGCCCTCAGCGGTGGACACATCTGCCTGCACCGCCACAGCCTTCACGCCCAGCTCCCCGCACAGGCGCACCGTCTCGGCGGCAGCCTCGGCGTTGCCGCTGTAGTTCACGCACAGGTCAAAGCCCTTTGCGGCCAGAGCCAGGCACACCGCCCGGCCAATGCCCCGGCCGCCGCCGGTGACCACGGCCACGCGCTTCATTTCCATACTCATCTTCGTTTCCCTTTCTTATACCAGAGCCGCCACGGCCTTTTCCAGCTCCTCGGCGGTCTCCACCGGCCAGCAGGTGATGCCGGCGGCCGTCTTCTTCACAAAGCCGCTCAGCGCCCGCCCGGGGCCGATCTCCACCACGGCGTCCACCCCCAGTTCGGCCAGGCGGCGGATGGTGTCCTCCATATACACGCTGCTCTGCACCTGCCGTTCCAGCAGGGCGGGGATGCTGTCCCCCTCGGCCATCTCACGGCCAAGGCAGTTGAACAGCACCGGGAACTCCATCTCCCCGAACTCCACCTCTTTGAACCGCTCCGCCAGCGCATCGCCGGCGGGCTTCATCAGGCGGGTGTGGAAGGGGCCGCTCACCTTCAGGGGCAGGCAGCGCCTGGCGCCCGCTTCTTTCGCCAGACGGGCGGCCTCGTTCACCGCGGCCTGCTCGCCGCCGATGACCAGCTGCCCGGGGCAGTTGTAGTTGCAGATCTGCACCACGCCCAGCGCGGCGGCGGCATCGCAGCACTTCTGCAGTTCCCCGCGGCCCAGGTTCAGCACGGCGGTCATGCCGCAGTCGATGCCCTCGGCGGCATCGGCCATGGCCTTGCCCCGGAATGCCACCAGCTCGATGGCGGTCTTTGCGTCCAGCACACCGGCGGCCTGCAGGGCAGAGTATTCGCCCAGCGACAGGCCGGCGGCATACTCAGGCACAAGGCCCTTCTCCCGCAGAACAGCGGTGACGCCGGCGGCGAAGGCCACCATGCAGGGCTGGGTGTAGCGGGTCTGGTCCAGGATGCCCTCGGGATCCTCAAAGCAGACGGTGTGCAGGTCAAAATCCAGCTCGGCGGCATCAAAGGCCGCCCGGAAGGCGGGGTAGCGCTCGTACAGCTCCTTGCCCATGCCGGGGTGCTGGCTGCCCTGCCCGGCGTACAGAAAAGCGATCTTGCTCATTGCAGTATCCTCACATCGCACCGGGATGCCCGGGCGTTCTTTCTCATAAGGTCGCCCCTCACAGGGCGGGTCGGGCGGCCTTCAGCTCGCCCATGATCTCGTCGATCAGCTCCCGGACGTGCATCATCCGGTCCAGCCGGCCCACGTTGCTGCCGCAGAAGAACAGCCCTTCCTCCCGGTTGCCCTTCACCGCTTCGATGAGAGCATGGGTGATGCAGAAGGGGATCTCGGCGGGCTTGCAGCTGCGCATGCAGCCCCAGCAGCGGGCGGTGGGCACCCGGTGGCCCTGTTCCAGCCGCTGTACCAGTGGGGTGGCCAGCGCTCGGCCCGGCATCCCCACCGGGCTGTGGATGATGCGGGCATCCCCGGCGTCGGCCTCCAGCAGCACATCCTTGTAGCCCTGGCTGGCGTCGCACTCCCAGGTGGGGATAAAGCGGGTGGCGATCTGCGCGCCCGCCGCGCCCTGCTCCATGTATCGGGCCATGTCCGCGCCGGTGTACACACCGCCGGCCACGAACACCGGGATGCTGCGCCCGTACTGTTCCTCATAGGGGCGCACCTCGGCCAGCACCTCGGGCAGGATCTGTTCCAGTGTCTGGCAGCTTCCCGCGTGCAGATCCTCCTCAGCAAAGCCCAGGGGACCGCCCGCCTCGCTGCCCTCGATGACAACAAAGTCGGCGGTGCGCCCGAAGCGCTTGTGCCAGCGGTTCAGGATCAGTTTGGCCGCACGGCCGCTGGAGACGATGGGGGCGATGGCCGCCTTCCCCTCCTCCACCAGGCCGGGCAGTTCCAGCGGCAGGCCCGCGCCGCTGATGATGGCATCCGCACCGGCCTCCACCGCGGCCTTCACCGCGTCGGCGTACTGGCGGGTGGCCACCATGGCGTTCACCGCCACCATGCCCATGCCCTGCGCCCGCTGTTTGGCCTTTTGGATCTCGGCGCGGATGGCCCGCAGGTTGGCCTCGGCGGCGTTGGTGGCAAAATCCGGCTCCCGGTAGCCCGCATCGGCGGTGCTGATGCAGCCCATGGCGCCGCAGGCGGCCACCGCGCCGGCCAGACCGCCCATGGACACGCCCACACCCATGCCGCCCTGGATCAGGGGCAATTGCAGGGTGCGGCCTGCCAGCGCGATCATTCGGCCTGCAGCGCGGCGATGACCGCCCGGCTGCCCTCCATCAGGCTGTCAAAGATGGCGGCCACCGGCCGCACCTCGGTGAGCATCCCGCAGACCTGGCCGGTCATCAGGCTGCCATTGGCGGCGTCGCCCTCCAGAACGGCGCGGCGCAGGCTGCCCAGCGTCAGCTTTTCCAGCTCCATCTTGTCCACGCCCTCTTTTTCCATGCGCAGGTACTCCCGGCTCATGCGGTTCTTCAGCACCCGCACCGGGGCCCCCGCACTGCGGCCGGTGACCACCGTGTCGCTGCCCTTGGCCTTCAGCAGGGCGGCCTTGTAGTTCTCATGGATGGGGCACTCCTCGCTGGTCAGCAGGCAAGTGCCCACCTGTATGCCGCAGGCGCCCAGCGCCAGCGCGGCAGCCATCTGGCGGCCGTCCGCGATGCCGCCCGCCGCGATCACCGGCAGATCCACCGCGTCCGCCACCTGCGGCACCAGCGCCATGGTGGTCATCTCGCCCACATGGCCGCCGCTCTCGGTGCCCTCGGCGATGATGGCGTCCACCCCGCACTTGGCCAGGTGCTGCGCCAGCACCGGTGCGGCCACCACCGGGATGACCTTCACCCCGGCGGTCTTCCACGCGGGGACGTACTTGCCGGGGCTGCCCGCACCGGTGGTGACCACCGGTACCTGCTCATCAATGACGATCTGGGCGAACTCATCGGCCAGCGGATGCATCAGCATGATGTTCACGCCGAAGGGCGCGTCGGTCAGGGCGCGGCAGCGGCGGATCTCCTCCCGCAGGGCCTCCCCGCTGCGCAGACCGCCGGCGGCGATCAGGCCCAGCGCGCCCGCGTTGGAGCAGGCGGCGGCAAACTCACCGGTGGCGATGTTGGCCATGCCGCCCTGAATGATGGGGTACTTGGTCCCCAGGATCTCGTTCAGCAGTTTCATGGTTTATTCCTCCGCAGGGCCCGCCACGGTCAGCAGGGTGCCCGCCCACGTCAGGCCCGCGCCGAAGCCCACGCACAGCACCCGCTGGCCGGGCAGGAGCAGGCCCCGCTCGTTCATCTCGTTCGGTGCCACCGGGATGCTGGCCGCACTGGTGTTGCCCATGCGGTCGATGTTCTTGTAGAACTGCCCAGGGCGTGCCTTCAGCTTTTTGATGCAGTGGTCGAGGATGCGCTCATTGGCCTGATGGCAGACCACCCAGTCCATGTCCTCCAGGGTCAGGCCGGTCTTTTCCAGCACGCCGTTCACGCATTTGGGGATGGCATCCACGGCGAAGCGGAACACCGCCTTGCCGTCCATCTCCACCCGGCTGGGCACCGGGCCGGGGCCCTCGGTGCGGATGGCGTAGCTGCCCCGGGCGCCCAGCACAAGGCCGAACTCCCCCTCACAGCCCATATCCAGCACCGCCGCTCCGCCGCCGTCGCCAAACAGCACACAGGTGCTGCGGTCGGTCATGTCCAGCAGCTTGGAGAGCTGCTCACAGCCCACCACAAGGGCGTAGCGGCCGCCGGTCTGAGCCAGCAGGCCGCGGGCGGTGGCGATGCCGTACAAAAAGCCGCTGCAGGCGGCGTTCACATCCAGCGCGGGGATGTTCTCATCCAGCCCCAGCGCAGCGGACACCATACAGGCCATGCTGGGGGCTGCCCAGTCGTTGGACAGAGTAGCGCACACGCAGCAGTGGATGTCCCCGGGCTGCAGGCCGCTGCGCTCCAGCGCCTGCTTTGCGGCGGCGGTGGCCAGGGTCAGGGCGCTCTCGCCCTCGCCGCAGAAATACCGCTGACGGATGCCGGTTCGGCTGGCGATCCACTCATCGCTGGTGTCCACCATGCGGCTCAGGTCCTCGTTGGTCACGGCCCGGGCGGGCAGAGCGCCGCCTGTGGCCAGTAGTTTGATCC
>JAFUQL010000105.1 GCA_017472375.1 Oscillospiraceae bacterium
CTCGTTGTAGCGGCCGTCCGCGTGCAATTTGGTCGAAAGAATCCCGCGCCCGCCTTCGGGAACCGTATCCTGGGATTCCAGCACGATCGCGCCGGCGCCGTCGCCGAACAGCACGCAGGTGCTTCGGTCGGTCATGTCCAGCAGCTTGGAGAGCTGTTCGCAGCCCACCACCAGCGCGTACCGGCCGCCGGTCTGAGTCAGCAGCCCCCGGGCGGTGGCGATGCCGTACAAAAAGCCGCTGCAGGCAGCGTTCACATCCAGCGCGGGGATGTTCTCATCCAGCCCCAGCGCAGCAGACACCATGCAGGCCATGCTGGGGGCCGCCCAGTCGTTGGACAGGGTGGCGCACACGCAGCAGTGGATGTCCCCGGGCTGCAGGCCGCTGCGCTCCAGTGCCTGCTTTGCGGCGGCGGTGGCCAGGGTCAGGGCGCTCTCGCCCTCGCCGCAGAAATACCTCTGACGGATGCCGGTTCGGCTGGCGATCCACTCATCGCTGGTGTCCACCATGCGGCTCAGGTCCTCGTTGGTCACGGCCCGGGCGGGCAGAGCGCCGCCTGTGGCCAGTAGTTTGATCCCATTCATTGTCTTACGTCCTTTCACTGGCCGATCTGCCGGAACTTCTTGTAGCGCTGGGCCTGCAGGGCCGCGCCGTTCATCCTGCGCAGGGCGGTCAGGTTCTTTTCAAGGGCCGCGTCCAGGCTGGCAAACAGCGCGTTCGGGTCAAGCTGTGCGCCGCCCAGCGGCTCGGGCACGACCTCCTCGGCCACGCCGAACTTCAGCAGGTCCTGTGCGGTCAGCTTCATGATCTCGCAGGCCTCGCCGCTGCGGCTGGCATCCTTCCACAGGATGCTGGCAAAGCCCTCGGGGCTGAGCACCGAGTACACAGCGTTTTCCAGCATCAGGATGTGGTTGGCCACACCCAGCGCCAGTGCGCCGCCGCTGGAGCCCTCGCCGGTGACCACGGCGATCACCGGCACGGTGAGCTGGCTCATCTCGGCCAGGTTGCGGGCGATGGCCTCGCCCTGTCCGCGCTCCTCAGCCTCCATGCCCGGGTAGGCGCCCGGGGTGTCGATGAAGGTGATGATGGGCCGGCCGAACTTGTCGGCCTGCTTCATCAGGCGCAGGGCCTTGCGGTAGCCCTCGGGGCCGGGCATGCCGAAGTTGTACTTCATGTTGCCCGCCAGGTCGCTGCCCTTGCGGTGGCCGATCACAGTGACCGGCTGGCCCTTGTACAGGGCGATGCCGCCCAGGATGGACGCATCCTCCTTGCACTGGCGGTCGCCCCGCTGCTCGAAGAAATTGGTGAACAGGGCGGCGATGTAGTCGTCGATCTTGGGGCGGCGGGGGTGCCGGGCCAGAAAGACCTTGTCCTCGGCTTTCAGCCGGATGCAGCCGGCCAGCAGCTCGGCGCGGCGGCGCTGAAGCCGGCTGACCTCCGCCAGTGCCCCGGCGGTGCGGTCGCCCTTCAATTCACACAGCCGGGCATCGATGCTCTCCACCTGCTGTAAAACGTCCTTGATGATCATGCATGCCGCCTCCCTGCGGTGGTGTGCAGGCGCAGCAGCTTGGACAGGGTGGCCCGCATCTCGCTGCGGGGCACGATCTGATCCACAAAGCCGTGCTCCTCCAAAAATTCGCTGCGCTGGAAGCCGTCGGGCAGCTTCTGGCCGATGGTCTGCTCGATGACCCGGGGGCCGGCAAAGCCGATGAGCGCCCCCGGCTCGGCCAGGGTGATGTCGCCCAGGCTGGCGAAGCTGGCGGTGACACCGCCGGTGGTGGGGTGGGTCAGGTAGCTGATGAACAGCCCGCCCCCCGCCGAAAATTTGGCGATGGCGGCGCTGGTCTTGGCCATCTGCATCAGGCTGAAGATACCCTCCTGCATCCGGGCGCCGCCGCTGGCGGAAAAGATGATCAGCGGCAGCTTTTTGGCGGCGGCGTACTCCACCGCCAGCGTGACCTTTTCGCCCACGCCGGTGCCCATGCTGCCCATGAAGAATCGGCTGTCCAGCACGGCGGCCACCACCGGCATGCCGTCGATGCGGCCGGTGGCGGTGACCACCGCCTCGCTCAGGCCGGTCTTGCGCTTCTGTATCAGCAGCTTTTCGCTGTAGCCGGGGAAGTGCAGCAGGTCGGCGGCGGTGATGCGCTCGTTCAGCTCCCGGAAGGAGCCGTGGTCGAAGATCAGCGAGAGCCGGTAATACCCGCCGATGGTCTGGTAATGGCCGCAGTTGGGGCACACATACAGGCTCTCGGCCCAGTTCTGGCGGGCAGCGCGGCGCTCGCACTTGGGGCAGGTGACGAACACGGTCTCACGCCAGGGGGTCGCACTGCCGGCCGCCTCGGTGCGGGCCCTGCGGTCGAACCGGCGGGCGGCGCCAAAGCGCTTGAAGATGTTTTCCATGTGTGGGTCCTCCACAGTTCGGGATAGGGTGCGGTATGGGGCCGCCCCTTCAAAAAAAGCACCGGTCTGATTGGGACCGGTGCCGGAGTTTGAATTACTTGTTCAGGTAATCGAAGATGTCCTTCACGGTCTTCAGGGTGGGCAGCACGTCGTCGGGGATGGCGGTGCCGCACTCGTCCTCCAGGGCCATGTTCAGCTCAACGGCATCCAGGCTGTCGGCCTCCAGGTCCTCAAACAGGCTGGCCTCCATGGTCACCTTCTCCTCGTCGCAGCTCAGGGTGTCCACGATGATCTTCTTCAGGGTCTCAAACGTCATGGTCGGTTCCTCCGGTCTATTTTTATAGTTTTTTGTTGTTCTTTTGCAGCCGCAAATTCTTTGCAAGCGATTTTATGTAAATCTCTTTAACTAAATTTGCTGAACCAATGATACTTGTGACAGCCCAGAATGTCAATATTTTTAGTTAAAATTCTTTAATTATTTCATAGTTTGTTCAAATTTTCACAGGGTACAGGGCGGTTTTTCGCTGTTTTTTCTCAAGGCCGCACTTCCCCGCTTGCCGCCGCGCCCGCCGGGTGGTATCCTTTTTGCAGATAGAGATGAAAGGTGGGCTGCCCTGTGATGCAGGTCGTTCCCGATTATTATAAGGAGTTCCGGTGCATCGCCGGGGCATGCCGGCACAGCTGCTGCATCGGCTGGGAGATCGACGTGGACCCGGATTCCCTCGCCTTTTACGAGGGCGTGCCCGGCGAATTCGGCCGGCGGCTGCGGGCAGGGATCTCCCGGGAGGGTGCGCCCCACTTTATTCTGGGCGAGGGCGAGCGGTGCCCATTCCTCAACCGGGAAAATCTCTGCGATCTGATCCTGACTTTAGGGGAGGCGCATCTGTGCGGCATCTGCGCCGAGCACCCCCGGTTCCACAACCGGCTGCCCGGCCGGGTGGAGAGTGGCCTTGGGCTGTGCTGCGAGGAGGCCGCGCGGCTCATCCTGTCCCGCACTACCCCGGTGGTTTTGGAGTGCCGCGGCGAGGACGACACCGACGACCCGGTGGTGGAGCTGCGGGACGAGATGATCGCCCGCCTGCAGGACCGCCGCCTCCCCATCCCCGAGCGGGTGGGCGGGATGCTGGCCCTGTTCGGTCTGCCCCGCCCCCACGCCGACTTGGGGCGGTGGGCAGACTTCCTGCTGGGGCTGGAGCGGCTGGATGATGCCTGGGGCGTGCTGCTTCAGCGGCTGCAGAAGGGCTGGCGCACCGCCGACTACGCCGGCTTTGACGCCTATATGCAGCACCGGCAGACCGAATACGAGCAGTTTCTTGTGTACCTTTTATATCGCCACGCCGCCAACGCCGCCGACGGAGACGACTTTGCAGCGCGGGTGCGGTTCGCAGCCTTCGGGCATCAGCTTCTGCGGGCGCTGGGCGCGGTGCTTTGGACGGAGGAAGGGCGGTTCAGCTTTGAGCAGCAGGCCGAGCTGGCGCGGCTGTTCTCCTCAGAGCTGGAATATTCTGAGGAAAATCTGGATGCTCTGCTGGACGAGCTGGTGTGGCAGGGCGCATAAAACAACGACAAAAAAACAGCCGGGCCCTGCTTTTCCGGGGCCCGGCTGATCTTATTTCAGTTTTGTGTTGGTTTGTTGCGGTCACAGATGGCGAGCAGATAGGCCAGAATGTCCTCCGGCGCACCGGTCTTTCCCGCCGTTTCCATCTCCGCCCACAGATCGTGAAGGTGCGGCAGCGCCGCGTACTCCTGGCGCATCTTTTCCAGCGTGATGGCGCGGAACAGTTCCGGCGGAGCCCCTTTTTCCAGTGCAAAGTCGTCCATTTCCTGCCGGATCTTCTCCCGAAGCTGCTCTTCCTGCATTTGTATCCCTCCTGTATGAGCCGTTCGCGCGGCTCGCCTTTGTTTTTTGAGTTCCCTGTTGCTTTACAATAACTGCTATATATTCTTATCATAGCATATTGCGGAATTACCCACAATATTTGATTTCTTCGAACCACCCTATAATTTACTTATTGAGTATGGAGGGTGGTGTTCGGGATCATCGACTATAGCCCGTTATGGGAAACGATGCGGCGCAAAAGGATAACACAATATCGCCTGCTCAAATCTGGTATCGACAACAAAACACTGGATACTCTCAAAAAGAACAAAAACATCACCCTGCTCACACTGGAGAGGCTGTGCATCATTTTGGACTGCACCCCCAACGATGTGGTCGCCTTCCTCCCCGACACGCCTGAACAGGACACATAAAAAGCGGTCAGACCCACTTGAAACCGGGTCCGGCCGCTTTTTTCTGTATCTCCGGGCTTTGGGCC
>JAFUQL010000106.1 GCA_017472375.1 Oscillospiraceae bacterium
CCTCCACCGGGCTGAAGGGCTTGGTGATGTAGTCGTCCGCGCCCACGTCCAGCCCCAGCACCTTGTCCCCGTCCTCGCTCTTTGCGGTGATGAGCAGGATGGGCACGTTGCTGGTCTTGCGGATGGCCGCGGTGGCGGTCAAACCGTCCATGCGGGGCATCATCACGTCCATCAGCACCAGCTGGATGTCCTCTTTTTCCAGGATCTCCAGCGCCTGCCGGCCGTCGTATGCTTCAAAAATGGTGTGCTGCGCCGCCGACAGGTAGATGCTCAGCGCGTTCACGATGTCCCGCTCGTCGTCGCAGATCAGAATGTTCGCCATGGGGCCTCCTTTGCTGTGGTCGCAGGGCCTGTGCCCCGCCTGCCTTTCCCGATGATTTTATTCTACCAGCCGCTCCATTAAGAGAAAAGCGGCAGACCCTTTAAGATTTGTTTAAGCCTTGCACAAAAAAGCCGCCGCGCGGGGCATCTCTGCCCATCGCGCGGCGGTCGGTCTTGATATTCGCGGGGTTCACGCCGCCAGGCGGCTGCGAAGCTGTTCCAGCGCATCCAGAAGGGCCTCGTCCCCCGCCGCCTGCTCCGCCTGTGCATCCAGCCACGCATCCCAGCCCCCGGCGGGCGGTTCCAGCGACGCAAGCTCCCCGTCGGTCAGGGCCAGCAGATCGCTCAGGGCGGGCAGGGCCAGGTCACTCAGGACCTTCTCCTCCGGTTCAAACTGCTTTTGGGCAGTGGCTGCACGGCTCCATGCGGCCGGCTCCTCCACGGCAGGCGCGTCGGGCAAGGCGTATCCCACCGGCTCATCGGTCAGTGCCGCCGGGGCAGGCTGGGCGCTGTCTAAAACGCTCTGCTGCATCGCCGCGCCGTCCTCGGGCAGGCCGCCGCGCCACACGGCCACGCACAGCATCAGGCAGGCCGCCGCAGCCAGACCGCCGGTCAGCGCGCGGAAGGGCACCCGCCGTCCCCGTTTTGCAGGTCGGGGCTGGGTCTGTTCCTCTGCGGCCATCGCCTGCAGCCGCCGGCGAAGCTGCTCCGAGGCGTGCAGCTTGTCCAATTCACTTCGATATTCTTCCATGGGCACTTCACTCGCCTCCTTCCAGCTTGGTGCGCAGGGCTTCCCGGCCGCGGCGCAGCCAGGTCAGCACGGTGTTGGGTTTTGTTTGCAGGATCTGGGCGATCTCCTTTGCGGTGTAGCCCTCGTAATAGTGCAGATAGATGGCGTCGCGATAATTTTGCGGCAGCTGACGCACCAGCGCCAGCACCGGCAGATCGGGCGGCGGGGCGGGGTCGGCCAGATCCTCGACCAGCTCCACATCCCGGCGATGAGCCGCCCGCGCCAGCGTGTGGCAGTGGTTGATGGTCACACGGATGAGCCATGCTTTCAGGTGTTCCGCACTCTCGAAGCCCTTGCCGCTGCGCATCAGCTTCTCAAACACATCCTGCACCACGTCCTCGGCGTCGTTCAGGCTGGGGGCGTAGTGAGCCGCCAGCCGCAGGACCATGTCCGTGTAATGCTCGATCGCATACGCCAGGGGGTCTTCCATCAGGGCAATGCCCGCCATGGCGATCTTCCTCCTTTTACCGTAACACGCGCGGGCCTACCGTAAGATTGCACCGGCGTGAAATTTTCTTTTTCAAGTATACCACCCTACGCAAGGCGGCGCGGACGCCCGAAAGCGCCCGCGCCGCCGATGGGTCTGTTTTGTCCGGCTCACACATGGATGCCGCTCTCGCCCAGGTACAGGGCACCGTACTTTTTCACCGTCCAGTCGTCGGTGTCACCGGCTGCGCTCCGCACCCGGTACAGCTTCGCGCCCTCATACCCGGCCATGGCCCCGGGGCGCTCGGTGATGTCCAGTGTCAGAGCTGCCAGGGGGTGGCCCTCCAGCGCGACGGCCAGCCGCAGCGCTCCCTCCGGGGTAAACATCACATAACCCGCCAGCAGCACACACAGCACCGCCAGGATCAGTTTCGGCATCCGCCTGGTCTCACGCATATTCCTTTCCCGCCTTTCCTCACCTTGCGAGCCGTCGCCGGCCCTTTGTTTCCTCTCTGCCCATTAGACGAGAAACGGCAGCGGAATATTTCACTTTTGCAAAAATTATTGTAATTTTTTTGTCATCTTCCGCCAGGGCCTTCTGCGCATAAGCGCCCGCAGGTGCGGCACACTGTAAAAGCATCGAACGGAGGTGTTTTTATGGAGCAGTATTACCGCCTGCCCCGGGATGTGGTGGGGGATGACCCCGAGCTGCTGGCCTATTGGGATGCGATGCCCGGTGTGGCGCAGCTCAACCTGCTGAAAAGCAACATCACTGTGTCCTCTCTGGGGGAATTGAAGCAGCTCGCCGCCCATTTTGCGCCGGGCAGCGGCGGCACCACCATATAAAGCAGCGCCCGCGGGGAACCTGGCCCCCGCGGGCGCTGTGTTGTTTGGTTCAGTCATCGGCAAAGGCCCAGGTCTCGCCGCCGTCCCGGGTGATGTACTGCAGCAGGCGGACCTGCTGGGCGGCTCCCGCTCCGCTTTGGTACACCCGCACCGGCAGAACAACAGCTTCCCCGATGCACTGAGGGGTCAGCGCCTCAGCCCGCAGCAGGCCGGGCAGCTCCGGCAGCTCCATGGGCAGAGGCTGCCAGGTGAGGCCGCCGTCCCGGGTGATGCTTACCTGCGGCGCGGTCTGACCATCGGCGGTGCTGGCCAAAAATCCCATCTGCCCGGAGACGAACCCACCGCCGCACAGCCATGCATCCGGGTCGCCGCTCTCCTGCACCGCATCCAGCGACCAGCTGGACCCGCCGTCGGCGGTGCACCAGATGAGCCGCCGTGCCAGATCGGTCTCGACCACCAGCGAGCCGCCCTCCTCCGACCAGAAGCTCAGGAACAGGTCCGCCACCTGCTCTTCCTCCCCCAGTGCCAGCTCCGGCAGGCACAGCAGGTCCCAGTGTTCGCCCTGATCGGTGCTGCGGTACAGCGCACCGTTGGGCGCTTTTCCGTAGGGCAGGCGCAGCAGCGCCACATAGAGGGTCCGCCCCTGAACGCTCAGGTCGGTGACGGCCACCTCACAGGCCGCCTGGGTCACCTCCTCGGGCAAGGGCAGCTCTTCCCCGCTGCCAAAGGGGTCGCGCAGGCGGTACCGCCCCTCCCGGGCACTCAGCGCCAATGCGGCAGGGTCCCACAGCTCCACAGGTTCCACGGCGGGGCGGGCGGGCGGCTCCGGCTGCACCCCGGCCTGCACCGGCTGCTCCTGTGTTGGGTCGTCCGGGGCACGGCCGGCAATACTAAGCCACAGCCCAAGGCCGCTGCAGCCGGTGGTCAGCAGCGCCAGTGCCAGTGCAAGGCACAGCTTCTTTCGCATCGGTCATCCCCCTCTCCCCTGTTTCAGTCGTTTTGATCGTTTCGATCGCTTCATACATCATACGCAGTTTCGCCCGGTTTTATTTCATAATTCGCATATTTCTCACAAAAAATCCACAAGTTCCCCGGTTTTCCCCCGCCGGGACGCCGCAAAAAAGCAGACCCCCGCCGGGGGTCTGCCCTTGTCGTTTCCGATGCGGCTCAGCGCCGTGTGTCAAACTCGATCTCGTCCAGCAGCTTTGCCAGCTTCTTGCGGGCCCGCTCGATCTCGGTGCGGTCCTGTTTGGCCAGCACCCGCTCGAACTCCATCACCGCCCGGTCGATCACCATGCGGGTCTCGCCGCTGAACCGCTCATACAGCCGCTCGCTGCGCAGGAGCAGCAGCTTGTTGGCCTCCTCGTGGCGGGGGTTCTGCTTCAGGTACTGCAGCTTCTCCATGCGGGCGGCCGCCTCCTCCTCGCTGATGCGGTTCTGCTCGTTCTGGATGATGACCTTGCGGGTCACGCCGGTGGAGTTCACCCGGATCTCCACCTCCAGCAGGGAGTTCACATCGTAGGTGTAGGTGATGTCCACCGACTCGCGCCCCTTGGGGCCCTCGGGCACCGGCACCGACACCTCGCCCAGCAGCAGGTTGTTGTAGGCCATGCGGCTCTCGCCCTGCAGCACCTTCACATTCACGCGGGTCTGGCCGTCCCGGGCGGTGTACACCGTCTGGGTGCGGCTCACCGGGATGACCGTGTTCCGCTCGATGATGGGCAGGTAGTGGCCGCCCTCTTCAAACAGGCCGTTGTCCACCATCACCTCAGTGCCCAGCGTAAAGGGGCACACATCGGTGAGCACCACCTCGCGGATCTCCTTGTCCCG
>JAFUQL010000107.1 GCA_017472375.1 Oscillospiraceae bacterium
CGCGTTTTCCAATCACACCACGCATTTTTTGACAGGTCTCAGGCTCCGTATGACAATATTTCAAAGCAGGAATGCGGGGTGGGGCGAAGTTTTTGCATGAGACTATGAGGAACACGGGGGGCGATGTTGCCGCGAAGCGGTGACTGAGGGGCGGCTTCTTTATAAGGCACTGCGAAACCGCTCCCTTCAACCAAAAACTCCCGCGCTGCGGAGAACACCCCACAGCACAGGAGCCTGTCTGTGTATTTTTTTGCTGTCACCGGGTCCTGCGGGTGAGAAACACCCCCAGCCCCAGCTTGAAATGCCGGCGGCGGAATTCCGGCAGGGTGGACACGAAGTCCGGAGCTGCCGCGCCGGTGTTGAGGAATCGGAACCGCCCGGGCTGCCCGGCGGGCAGGTAGGTCACGAAGTGCCCGCCCCGCCCGGTGAAGTAGAAGGCGATGCCGCCGGGGCGCTTCGCCGCCGTGCCCGCCCGCAGGGTGGGGGAGAGCCGGATGCCCTGCCGGCGCAGGTACAGGCACAGCAGATCAGCCCGGGTGCCCATGCGCCCACCGAACCACAGGGTGCGGGCCAGCTCGGCGCGCACCTGTTCGGGAGTGTGGGGTCGGCCCTCGGCCCGCAGCAGGTTGTAGGCGGCCATCCAGCCGCAGCCGTTGTAGCTGGAGCGGCACCGGCCATAGGGCAGGTCGGAGGCAGCTTTCTGGCGCACGCAGTATCCGTCTGCCGAGTAGAGTCCCAATGTCATGTTTTACCCTCCCGGACCAAAAAGCGCGGGCTGCGGCCGTTCACCGCAGCCCGCGCAGCGGGTCCTGTTATTGCAGCATCATGTTGGCGGCCTTGTATACATCGCCGCAGCCCAGCGTGATGACCAGGTCACCCGGCTGTGCGTTGGCCTTGATATAGTCGGCGGCCTCGGCCAGGCCCGGGACCACCACCGCGCCGGGGATCAGCGCGGCCAGGTCCTCGCTCCTGACACTGCCGTCGTCCACCTCGCGGCTGCCCATGATGGGGGTCAGCACCACCCGGTCGGCCATGCCCAGCACATCGGCGAAGTCCTTCAGCAGGGTGCGGGTACGGCTGTAGGTGAAGGGCTGATGCACGGCCCACACCTTTGCGCCCTCGGGGCGCATGGCCTTGGCAGTGAACAGGGTGGCCAGCACCTCGGCGGGGTGGTGGGCGTAGTCGTCCACCACGGTGGCGCCGTTCACCTGGCCCAGCACCTGGAAGCGCCGGGCGGTGCCGGTGAAGTGTTCGGCAGCGCGGGCGGCATCCTCGGGATCCAGATTCAGCACCCGCACGCAGCAGCACATGGCCAGCGCATTGTAGATGTTGTGGTAGCCGGGCGCACCCATGCGGATGTGGGTGAAGAACATATCCTGCTCGGTGACGTCGAACTCATAGAAACCCGGCTTGTACATTTGAATGTTCACCGCCCGGTAGTCCGCGCCTTCGGTCTCGATGGCGAAGGTGCGCACGGTGCGGTCCAGGGTGCTCACCACGTCCCGGGTGTTGGGGTCGTCCATGTTGGCGACCACCATGTGGCTGGTGAGCAGCGCAAAGCGGCGGAAAGCAAACTTCAGGTTGCTCATGGTGCCGAAGTAGTCCAGGTGGTCGTTGTCGATGTTCAGGATCACCGAGACATAGGGGGCCAGGTGCAGGAAGGTCTCGGAAAATTCGCATGCCTCCACCACGATCTCGGTGCCGGTGCCGGTCTTGCCGTAGCCGCCGATCAGGGGCAGCTTGCCGCCGATGACCGCGGCAGGGTCGCGGCCGGCCAGTTCCAGCAGGGTGGTGATCAGGCTGGTGGTGGTGGTCTTGCCGTGGGTGCCCGCCACGCAAATGCTGCTGCGGTACATCCGGCTCACATAGCCCAGCATCACGCTGCGCTCCACACAGGGGATGCCACGGCGGTTGGCCTCCTGGATCTCGGCGTTGTCCTCGTGGATGGCGGCGGAGTAGACCACCAGATCCGCGCCCAGTACGTTTTCGGCCTTGTGGCCCATATAGACGGTCAGGCCCATGGCGCGCTCCGCATCGATGATGGAGCCTTCGTTCACATCGCTGCCCGTGATCTCATAACCTTTGGAGTGCAGGATCTGCACCAGAGGATACATACCGCTGCCGCCGATGCCGATAAAGTGCATGCGGTGTACGTTTTTGAGAATGCTGCCGTCAAAGACGCCGGTGTACTGTGCCATAGTCGTTTACCTCAACTACCAATTTCTTGTTGTGTTCCTGCGGTGACCGATAAAATTGAATTTGTATAGCCCGTTAACCATTAAAATTATATGAAAGTGCAGGCACTTCGTCTACAATTCTTCTGGTCCAGCGGTCGTTTTCTCCATCACAGTTAGGATAGTGGTCGATCCAGATCAATTTGTACAATGCAGAAGTCAATTCATTGTCGACGATCGACAAAGTCACTCCGCCAAAATCATGGTCTGCGTATTCTTCATTTTGACCGGCCACGGTTGCTTTTGTCAATTCTCTTCCATCCAAAGTCCAAAGGCTGATATTGCCTTTTTTATCAGCTTTCAGCACGGCATCTTCGTTTTCCAGCAAAATGGTTATGGTATCGTCTTCAATTTCAAAACGTTTTTTCCAACAGCCGTTTCTGCTATTGCAAATGTGATCGTACTTCATAGATGTATCTCCCAATGTTCATTCACTAAAGTGACACGTTTGCAAATTCCGGTTTGTCACTCTTTTTATCCGTCGATGACCGGGAACACGAAAGCAAATTGGGGTTACCTCAAGCTGTAGGGATGCGCCGCGGATCGGTCCCGCGGTGTGCCGGAATGATATTGTTACCATTATATAATTTTTGGCCGCTGAAATAAACAGCTTTGAAAAAGTTTTCTGTTTTATCCAAAAGGCCCGGGGATGACTGTGCAAAATGCTGCTGCGGGCTGCACCACCAGGGACGGCCCGGCATAGGATGGCGCACAGGGCAGCACGGGGCTGCCCGACCAGGGCGAAAGGGGCGGGGACGGATGAGGACATTTGCAGTAGTCGGGCAGGATGACCGGGTGCAGGCGGCGGGCGGGATGCTGCGCCGGATGGGCTTTGAGGTGCTGGAGGCGGAGCAGCTTTACCGGGCGGACTACATCCTGCTGCCCATGCCGCTGGAGGGGGATCGGGCAGGGCTGGCGCAGCTTTTGCGCGCCGCAAAACCCGGTGCCATCGCCTTTAGAGGGCGGGTCAGCGCGGCGGCTCGGCAGGCGGCCGAGGATGCACACATCTGTCTGCTGGACTACTTCGAGCGGGAGGATCTGGCTTTGCTGAATGCGGTGCCCACCGCCGAGGGCTGCCTGCAGCTTTTGATGGAGCACCGCCTCCGCACCCTGTGGGGCAGCCCGGTGACGGTGCTGGGCTGCGGGCGTGTGGGGCAGGCGGTGGCCCGGCGACTGCACGCGCTGGGCGCAGCAGTGACCGTGGCAGCCCGCAGCGCCGAACAGCGGGCACTGGCGCAGGCGGACGGCTGGCGCGCGGTGCGGCTGGAGGAACTGGACGAGGTACTGCCCGGCTGTGATACGGTGGTGAATACCATCCCGGCCATGGTGCTGGAGGGTGAACGGCTGGCACTGCTGCCGCCGGGCAGCCTGATCGTGGATCTGGCCAGCAAGCCCGGCGGCACCGACTTTGAGGCGGCACGGGCGCTGGGGCATACGGCCCTGCATGCCCTGAGCCTGCCCGCCCGCTGTGCCCCGGTGACCGCCGGGGAGCTGGTGGCCCGGGCTGTGTACGCTATGCTGCAAGAAAGGGGAGAGCTGATTTGAATCAGGAGGAACGTACCGTGGCATTTGCCCTGTGCGGCAGCTTCTGCACCTTTGAGGCGGTGCTGCCTCAGGTGCAGCGGCTGGTGAAGCTGGGCTGGCGGGTACTGCCGGTGATGAGCTTCAACGCGGCGGGGATGGATACCCGCTTTGGCCGCGCCGAGGACTGGAAGGCCCGGCTGTATGAGATCACCGGGATGCGGCCCATCGAGACCCTACAGGGGGCGGAACCCCTGGGTCCGCGGGATATGGCCCGGGCCATGGTGGTGGCACCCTGCACCGGGGCGACACTGGCCCGACTGAATCTGGGCCTGAGCGATACACCGGTGACACTGGCTGCCAAGAGCCTGCTGCGCCGGGGCTGCCCGGTGGTGCTGGCGCCCTCCACCAACGATGGATTGGGGGCCAGTGCGGCCAATCTGGCAGGGCTGATGGGACGCAAAAATCTGTATTTTGTGCCCTTTGCCCAGGACGACTATCTGAAGAAGCCCAACAGCTTACAGAGCGATTTCACCCTGATCCCGGATACGCTGGAGCAGGCTTTGCGGGGCCGGCAGCTCCATCCGGTGCTGCTGAGCTGAGAAACGACCGCATAAACAAAGCACAGGCGCAGCCCGCGCCCGGCCGGAGCCGGGGGGCTGCGCCTGTGCGCGTTTTGATCTTTTGGAAGGTCACAGGCCCGAGAGCCCGATGCTGACCCCCAGCGCCTCGTTCACCCGCTGCTGGTCGGCGGGGGTGATCTGGCCGGCCCGCTCCCGCAGGCGGCGCTTGTCCAGCGTGCGGATCTGCTCCAGCAGCACAACGCTGTCCCGTGCGAGGCCGCAGTCGGCCGCACGGATGTTGATGTGGGTGGGCAGGCGGTTTTTGTCCTGCCGGCTGGTGATGGCTGCCGCGATGACCGTGGGGCTGTGCCGGTTGCCCACGTCGTTCTGCACGATCAGCACCGGCCGCACGCCGCCCTGCTCTGAGCCCACTACGGGGCTCAGGTCCGCGTAGAACACTTCTCCTCTATGCACTTCCATGTAACTCTGCCCTCCAAACTGTATTGATGCTTGTGGCAGTAGTATGGGCGGTGCGGGAGTGGGTTATGCACCTTCCAGCACCGCAAAAGCCAGCGCATATTCCCCCTCGTGGGTCAGGGAGATGTGGGCGGTGAGGCTGCGGCCGGCGAGAAATTCCGCCGCCGTGCCCGAAAGCTGGTAATAGGGGGCGCCGCTCTTCCGGCGCAGGACCTGAATGTCTGCCATGGCAAACGCCCCGATGCCCACCCCGGCAGCTTTCAGAAAGGCCTCCTTGGCGGCAAAGTTGGCGGCCGCGGTGGACAGCCGCGCGGTGCCGGTGTGAGTCTCCAGCAGGGCCCGCTCCTCCGGGCCGTAGACCCGGCGCAGAAAGGCAGGGCTGGCCAATCCCTTTTCCATCCGGGCGATGCGGCACAGGTCAGTGCCAATGCCTGCGATCATGGGCGTTCCTCCCTCATGTAGTCTGCCCCGGCGGGGGCGTTGTTTTCATTATAGCCCATCCGGCGGGCGGTTTCCAGCCCCTGTGAATTTTGCGTGATTTGCCCGCTGTGCTGTTGCGCCCGTGCCGGAAACCGTGTATAATGGATAACAAATCAGACAAACCTGCCAAAAGGGCTCCGGGCGGCCAAGGCCGCTCAAAAATAAACGAGGAGGGCTGCACCATGGCGGACAAAACCGCGATCTTTTCCATTTACGACGACCGGGACGAGCAGATCCGCGCTGCGGTGCAGGAGGTCTACGACGCCCTGAAAGAGAAGGGGTACAATCCCATCAACCAGCTCGTGGGCTACATTCTGTCCGAAGATCCCACCTACATCACCACCTACAAAAACGCCCGCAGCATCATCCGCAAGGTGGACCGGGACGACCTGCTCCAGTCGCTGCTGCGCAACTATCTGGAGTTGTAAACTTTTTTTGAAAACCGCCGACATAAGGGCCTTTCCCGCCGCAGGGAAGGGCCCTTTTTGTTGCATTATATGTATAATTTGCGTATAATAACAATGACTATGGACTTTTTTAGGAAAGCGGGGGAGAGGCATGCCTCCCATTCGGGTGCTGCAGGTGGTGCCGGCCATGAACGCCGGCGGCATGGAGACTTTTATCATGAACGTCTACCGTGCCATTGACCGTGAAAAGGTGCAGTTTGATTTTCTGTACCATTACGATATGCCCTGCTTTTACGACGAGGAGATCCTGCGGCTGGGCGGGCGCATCACCAAGCTCACCGTCCGGCAGGACAACGATCTGCCCGGTTATCTGCGGGCGCTGAAAGAGTTCTTCGCAGCCCATCCGGAGTACCGGGTCATCCACGGGCACTACAGCGGCTTTGGGATGTTCTACAACCCTGCGGCGAAGCGCAGCGGCATCACCGTGCGCGCGGGCCACAGCCACAACACGAACTATGAGAAAAACCTTGTGGGCACGCTGGACCGACTGATGAGCAGCCGGTTTTCTGCCGGGCTGACCCATCGCTTTGCCTGCGGCCAGGAGGCCGGCCGAGCCCTGTACGGCAGCAGACCCTTTACCTTCCTGCCCAACGGGGTGGATGCGGCGGCCTTCGCCCCCGACCCGGCAGTGCGTGCTTCCCTGCGCGCTGAACTGGGCGTTGGGGAAGGCGACCTGCTGCTGGGACACATCGGGCGCTTCTGCCAGCAGAAGAACCACGGCTATCTCATTGACATTTTTGAGGAGATCCACCGCCGCCGTCCGGATGCGAAGCTGGTGCTTCTGGGGCAGGGCGAGACCATGGATGCAGCGCGGGCACAGGCTGCCCCGCTGGGAGATGCGGTGGTGTTCGCCGGGGTGCGCAGCAACACCCGGGACTACTACGCCGCTATGGATGCCTTCCTGCTGCCCAGCCTGTTTGAGGGGCTGCCGGTGGTGCTGGTGGAGGCGCAGGCCGCAGGGCTGCCGTGCTTTGTGTCCGATACAGTGGACAAGACGGTTGATTTCGGTGGAAATATGCAGTTTTTGCCGCTGGGCAATGCGGCAGCATGGGCGGATGCGGTGTGTGCCTCGCCTCTTGCCAGGGCGGAGGATGCCCTTGAGCGCACCCGGGCGGCTGGGTACGACATCCGCACCACCGCCGCCAAACTGCAGGAATTCTATCTGAGCGAATATGAGAAGGCCCCGGCGCGGTGACGATGCCTGGGCATACCGATAAAAAGGAGGGGACAGGCCATGGACAAGCGCACAGAGGCGGCTTTGGCTCCGTTCATCAGCGTGGTGGTGCCGGTGTACAACGCCGCCCCGTGGCTGCCCGCTGCGCTGGAGAGCCTGCAGGCGCAGACCTTCACCGATTTTGAAGTCCTTTTGGTGGACGATGGCTCCACCGACGACTCGGCGGGCATCTGTGCGGAATGGTGTGAGCGGGAACCCCGCTTTTCCCTGATCCGGCAGGCCAACGCCGGCCCGTCCGAGGCGCGGCTCACCGGCATCCGGGCGGCAAAGGGCGAATACCTCGCCTTTATGGATTCGGATGACCTGCTGGCCCCGGGGCATCTGGAACAGCTGGCTGCCGCCGCCCGGCAGGGGCACGACCTGTGCAGCTGCGGCTGGCAGCGGTTCTCGGGCGAGCCGCCCCGGGTGGAGCTGCCCAACGCGCCGGCCCTGCGGGTGGTGAGCGCCCCCGACCATCTGGATGCCCTGCTCCACGACAAGGCTTTGGGGTGGGGGCTATGGAACAAGCTGTATCGGCGCAGTCTGGTGCAGGCGGTGCAGTGGCCCGTGGGGGTGCGCCACAATGAGGACCTCTGGGCCAACTGGAGACTATTCCGTGGGGCGCAGTCCCTGTGCATCTGCCCGGCGCCCACCTATCTGTACCGGCTCAACGAGGCGTCGGCCAGCTCACGCCCGCCCACGCCCCGCGACCTGCGGGACCACATGACCGTGGCGGACGCCATCCGCGCCGACGCTGCGGGGGGGCCTGCCGAGGAGAGCGCGTTTGCCTTCCATTTTGAAAAGATGCTGTTCTTGTACAGTATGATCCTGCGCCGCGCTGACCAGACCCCCTATGCCGAAGTGAAGGCAGAGCTGGCTGAGCGCATCCGCGGGGACTTTGCCCGGGGGATGAGGAGCCCCCGGCTGGCCCCCGCCATGAAGGCCGCCGCCCTGCTGACCCGCTTCGGCGGGCCGGTGTACGGGCTGATGTGCCGCACGCTGCTCAAATGATTTGCGGCTTCCTGAACAGGGAGGAGACCTTATGAATCTGCTGTTTCTCATCGATCAGGTGGACTACCCCTTTGCCCCCAACCCGGTGCTGGCACGCCGTGCCGCCGGTGCGCTGGCGGACATGGGGCACACCGTGCATCTTCTGGAGCTGTACGACGGCCAGCACCTGCCCCCGGACCCGCCCGAGGGCTGCCGGGCGTTCCTGCTGCCCTTTGCGGACGAGCGCCGAATGAACGATGCGCTGGAGCATGGCAACAAGAACGGTGCCCCGGTGCCCCTGCGGCTGCTGCGGCTGGCCGCCCACCCCACTGCGGTGGCGGCGGCGGTGCGGCAGATCGTTCTGCACCATCCGCGCCGCATCGATGCCTGCCGCGCTATGACCGAGCAGCTGGATGGCCGCTACCACTACGATGCGGTGTTCAGCGTGAATGCACCCTTCCCCAGTGCCCAGTCGCTGCGGGATGCGAAGATCGGCGGCAAGAAACTGGTCTGGATGATGGACCCGCTCACCGGCGGCCCTGCCAGCCAGGGCCCCACTGCCGAGGCGGTGGAGCGCAGCCTGTGCGAGAAGATCGACCGCATCCTTATTACTGCCCAGATGGCCGAGCGGCTGGATGAGGGCAGCGGCGCGCTGGCTGCCTGCCGCCACAAGCTGCAGGTGATGGAGTTCCCCTGCATGGTGCCGCCTGTGGAAAAGGAGCCCGGGGCCGCCTCTGGCAAGCGCATCCGCTGTGCTTTTGTGGGCTCGCTGTACCCGGTCATCCGTACCCCCCATTACGCGCTGGAATTGTTCCGCTGCATGAACGACCCGGATCTGGAACTGGTGTTTGTGGGGGACGGCTGGCAGCACTACGCCGCCACTCTGCCGGACTCCTGCCGGCGGGTGATGGGCGAGCGGCTGCAGATCCTGGGCCAGGTGCCCTATGCCCGCGCTCAGGAAGAGGTGGCGAGGGCCGATGTGCTCATCAACCTGGGCAACCGGGAGAACAGCCAGCTGCCCAGCAAGATCTTCGAAATTTTTTCCAGCGGCAAGCCCGTGCTGAACCTGGCCAAGCGGCCGGACGACGTGGCCCTGCCCTACTTTGAGCGGTACCCTCTGGCCTGCACTGTGCTGGAGCGGGAGGGCACCGATCTGCAGGTCTGCGCCCGCGTGCGGGCTTTCCTGCACAAGAACGCGGGGCGCCGCCTGCCCTTTGAGCAGGCCGAGGAGCTGTTCCGCGCCAACACCCCCGCCGCTGTGGCACAGGCCCTGTTGGATGCAGTGGCCGCCTGCGGCTGAGTTTGTCCTGATTTATTCGGATCTGAGAAAGGAGGCGCGGCCATGCGTGTGCTGTGGCTGGTGAGCATCCTGCTGCCCAAGGCGGGCGGGGCGCTGGGCCTGCCCGCCGAGAATGCGGGCGGCTGGCTGGTAGGTCAGCTTGAAGCGCTGGGGCAAAAGGTGCCCCTCACCGTCTGCACCGTCAGCGGCCTTGTAAAGGCCCCCGCCCGCTGTACGGTGGACGGGGTGGACTATGTGGTGCTGCCTTCCGGCACCAAGGAGGCGTTTGCTGAGCTGCTGGCGCAGGAGAAGCCTGACCTTGTCCACCTGTGGGGCAGCGAGTACCCCCCGGTGCGCCCGATGCTGGATGCTGCCGAGCAGGGCGGTTTTGCGGTGCTGCTGAGCGTACAGGGCCTGATGGGCCCCTGCGCCGAGCATCTTCTGGACGGTGTTCCCCAGGAATACAGGGGCTCTTGCCTTGCCCAGCGTTTCATCGACAAGGTGGTGCCCGGCGGGCTGCTGGACAAGCAGCTGGCTCATTTTGAACGGCAGGCGGCGGTGGAAGCTGCCATGCTGCCCCGACTGCGCCATGTGACCGGCCGCACCGGCTGGGACCGCGCCGAGCTTGCGCGCCTTGCCCCGGAGGCCGCCTATTACCACTGCGGCGAGACGCTGCGCCCGGCCTTCTACGGCCCCCGCTGGGACCCCGCCGCCCACGACCCCGCCGCCCCGGTGCTGTTTTTGAGCCAGGGCAATTACCCGCTGAAGGGCCTGCACCGGCTGCTGCAGGCCATGCCTGCCATACTGAAAAAGTATCCGTCGGCAAAGCTGGTCATCGCCGGGTGGCCCCCGCTGGAACGGGGCGCCCTGCTGCGGCCGGTCATCGACTGGATGTTCCCCTACCAGCGGTACACGAAAAAGCTCATCCGTACGCTGGGCCTTGAGGGTGCGGTGCGGTACACCGGCCCGCTGAAGGAGCCGGAGATGTGCCGGCAGTATCTGGCAAGCAGCCTGTATCTGCTGTGCAGCAGCATCGAGAACAGTCCGAATTCGCTGGGCGAGGCCATGCTGCTGGGGATGCCCTGCGTGGCCGCCGATGTGGGCGGTGTGAGCAGTATGCTGGAGCACGGCCGCGAGGGTCTGCTCTATCCGGCGGATGATCCCGCTGCGCTGGCGCAGGCCATCCTCAGTCTGCTGGATGACCCCGCCCGGGCTGCTGCGCTGGGCGAAGCCGCCCACGAGCGGGCCGTCCGCACCCATGACCCCGCCCGCAACGCAGCGGATCTGCTGAGTATCTACGAGACCATCTGTGGGCAGACGCCCGCATAAAGCGCACTGCGCGCGAAAGGAGACCCCATGAACATCGAAGCAACCAATCTGGTCGTCGTCGTAATGGCGGCGCTGACCCTGTTTCTGCTCACCGGCCGCGGCGGCTATCTGCTGCTGGGCGGCAAGGCCGACCAGGCCAAGCGGGAGCAGTACGATGAAAAGAAGCTCAGCCGGGTGTTTGCCCTGGGCACCGGTGTCGTGACGCTGGAGCTGCTGGCACTGAGCCTGTGGCGGGAGCAGATGTCCATTTGGGGCTTCTATCTGTTCGCGGCGGTCACCATTGGTGTGCTGGCGCTGGTGGGCAAGCTGGTCAACACCGTCTGCAGGAAGAAATGACCGTGCAGGAGCAACAGGAAAGGGGGACCGTGGTGAAAAGGGAGAAACCTTTGGTGACGGTCGTCATTACCACATACAATCAGGAAAAATACATCGCTAAAGCGCTTGAAAGTGTGCTGGCGCAGAAAACCGATTTTGAGTTTGAGATCTATGTCAGCGAGGACTGTGGGACCGACGGGACTCGCGCGATCCTTCTGGAGTATGCCGAGCGGTATCCGGAACTCATTCGGCTGAACCTGAGAAACGAAAATGTGGGCATCAGCCGCAACTGGTATGAAGCGCTGTGTGCTGCACGGGGTGACTGGGTCTGTACCCTGGAGGGAGACGACTGGTGGCTGGATGACTGCAAACTGCAAAAGCAGATGGACTTCCTTCGAGCCCACCCGGACTACGCTGCGGTGAGCCATACTCTGATGCAGATCGACGATGCCGGAAACACCTACGGCTGTGAACCGCATGATCCCCGTATTTTGGGCAAAGATGCTACGATGGAACTGTTTCTGCAGGGAGTGACGTATTCCTGTACTGCCTGTATGGTGCGAAATATTTTTCGGGATGCCGATCAGCTGCAGTATGATTATGTGACTGCCAACCGAAGCATTGCGGATTTTGCCTTGTGTATGCTGTATTTGCGGGCCGGCCGGGTGTTTGTGATGGACGAGCCCATGTCGGCCTATCGGGTGGCAGGTACCGATGTTCAGCATCAGAATTACAATGCGACCCACGGCGCGGTGCAGAAATATAAAGATTTCCTCAGTGTGGTAGATGCGAGTGAAAAATATTTTGGATGCAGCGAGTACGACTTTGATGCCTGCCGACTGGCTGGGACCTTCTTTCCGTATTGTGATCGGGTGAAGGACGGAGGGCTGGCCGAGTTCCGTGCCGTTATGCGGGCGCATCTGCCGGTTTCAGCCCGCCGCCGTTGGCGGGGGTATTTTCTGCGTCGCTGCACCGTTTTGGCTCTGGCCCGGGTGAAACGAGGACTGAAGCATGGATAAGACGATGAAAAAACAGCCGTTGCTGTCGGTCATCGTGCCGGTGTATAAGGCAGAAAACACCTTGGACGCCTGCATCGAGAGCATTCTCAAACAGGAGGTGGACGGCCTTCAGGTGATCTTGATCGTGGACGGTAGTCCCGACCGCTCGGGGATCCGGTGTGACCAGTGGGCTGAAAAAGATCCCCGGGTGATGGTCCTGCATCAGCCCAACCGGGGGGTAAGTGCCGCCCGCAATACGGGTCTCGATCATGCGCAGGGGCGATACATCACCTTTGTGGATTCGGATGACCGATTGCTTGACGGCTTATATGCCAGAGCATTGCCTGCAATGGAAAAGGAAGATCTAAGCGTATATCTGTTCGGGGTACAATTCTCAGACGGCAGCATCCCCTGGCCGCTGAAGGAAGCGTGCTATGATGATCTGAACGGCCTTGTGCCGGATCTGGAGCAACTGGTGGTGAAAACCGGCACGCTGGCAGTTTTATACAATAAGATCTATCGGGCAGAACTGCTGGATGGGATCCGTTTTGATGAGACCCTGAAAGTGAATGAGGACCTCAAACTGAATCTGGAAGTTTTCAGTCGCCCCGGATTGGGTTCGCTCCGTTTTGACCCGCAGCCCGGTTACTGGTACGAGGCGGCTGCACCGGGAAGTCTGTCTCGTCGGATGCGGACGGATCTTCTGGAAGCCGAAGCGATCACGCGCCCGGCATATGCTGCGTTTTTGAGAGCGGTTGGAGCAAATGAAGGGGAGCAGGAGCGCTTGCTGAAGGCGCGCCACGCCAATGTGTGTGTGGCTCAGTATGGTGTGCTTACCGGGCCGGGTAAGGTGAAGTTTTCCACAAGAAGAGCACTGTTCAGTGAAATTCTTGCTGAC
>JAFUQL010000012.1 GCA_017472375.1 Oscillospiraceae bacterium
CACGCCGTCGGCGGGCTTGAGCATGGCAAGGCGGCTCATGTTCTCACTGCCGGCGCCCTTGGGGGCCACGGTGATGGTGCAGCCGTCGCCCGGCACCAGGTGCAGGGTCAGGAACGCGGGGGTGTTGTCCTCGGTGTTCACCCGGCGCAGGGGGTCGCCCACCACGCTCTTGCGCAGGTAGCCCTCCCCGTAGCCCAGGCGCACGCCCTCGTTGACGGCGGCCTCCAGGTCGCCGTCGATGTGCACCTCCTGGCCCAGCTCGATGAACACACAGGCCATGCCGGTGTCCTGGCAGATGGGCAGATCCCTGGCGGTGGCCACGTCCAGGTTGCTGCGCAGCAGGCTCAGGGTCTGTTTGGCCAGGGGCCAGGGCTCGTTTTCAATGGCGGTCTCAAGGGCGGCCTGTACATCGGCGGGCAGCTGGGTGTTGGCCCGGATGCACAGGGTGGCCACCGTACTGGCGATGGCCGATGCGGTGATGGTACGCATGGTCGTTCTCCTTCACTTCCTGGTTCAGATGCGGGCCACGCCGCTGTCGATGGCGGCCTGGGCCACGGCGGCGCTGACGGCCTCCACCACGCGGGGGTCAAAGGCACCGGGGATGATGTTGTCGGCGCAGCGCTCGTCGTCGCCGATGATGCCGGCGATGGCGTGGGCGGCGGCCACCTTCATCGCGTTGTTGATGTCACGGGCGCGCACGCTCAGGGCGCCCTTGAACACCCCGGGGAAGGCCAGCACGTTGTTGATCTGGTTGGGGAAGTCGCTGCGGCCGGTGCCGATGACCGCCACGCCGGCGGCCTTGGCGGCGTTGGGCATGATCTCGGGGTTGGGGTTGGCCATGGCGAACACGATGGCGCCCTCGGCCATGGTGGCGGCCAGCTCGGGGCTGAGCGCACCGGCAACGCTGGTGCCGATGAACACGTCGGCGCCCTTGATGGCCTCGGCCAGGCCGCCGGTCAGTTTGCGGGGGTTGGTGACGGTGGCCAGCCAGGCCTTGTGGTCGGCCAGGCCGGCGGGGCGGCCCTCGTACAGGATGCCGTGCTCGTCCACCGCGGTGATGTCGGTGGCGCCCGCGGCCTGCAGCATCTTGATGATGGCGGTGCCGGCGGCGCCGGGGCCGTTGTGGACGATCTTCACCTGGGCGATGTCCTTGCCCACCACCTTCAGGGCGTTCAGCAGGGCGGCGGTGACCACGATGCCGGTGCCGTGCTGGTCGTCGTGGAACACGGGGATCTCCAGCTTTTCCTCCAGGATGCGCTCGATCTCGAAGCACTCGGGGCTGCGGATGTCCTCCAGGTTGATGCCGCCGAAGCTGGGGGCGATCATCTCCACGGCGCGCACCACCTCGGCGGGGTCCTTGGTGTCCAGGCAGATGGGCACCGCGTTCACGCCGCCGAACTCCTTGAACAGCACGCACTTGCCCTCCATGACGGGCAGGCCGGCCTCGGGGCCGATGTCGCCCAGGCCCAGCACGGCGGTGCCGTTGGTGACCACGGCCACCATGTTGCCCTTGGTGGTGTAGGTGTACACCGCGGCGGGGTCCTTGACGATCTGGCGGCAGGGCTCGGCCACACCGGGGGTGTAGGCGGTGGACAGGTCGTCCCGGGTCTTGACGGGCACCTTGCTGATGACCTCCAGCTTGCCCTGACGGGCGGCGTGCAGCTCCAGTGCGGCTTTATTGTAATCCATGACTGTTCCTCCTCTTTCTGCGGCGGGTGAAAGCCCCGGCGGGGAAGCCCGGGCCTGATTTGCTCTACCCTTCATTATAGCGGATGCGGCGGGCATTTTCCATCATTCGACAGCCGCTGTTGGGGTGTTTTTGTGTGATTTCCGGGAAATTTTTGAGATATTTATTGTTTCGGCATAATTTAGGTGTATAATAAACACGTTTATGTTGGCCGGGCGCAGCCCGGTATAAGGAGGAACAACTTTTGAAAAAGACTTTGATCCGGCTGGGCTGCCTGTGCATCTGCCTGGCCATGACCCTGAGCATGGTCGCCTGCGGCGGCTCTGCTTCTTCTGATGAGGCTGCCTCCGGCAGCGAGGTGGCCATTGAGGACAACAGCGAGCTCTACAGCTCCCATCTGGAGGAGAGCGGCCTGATGAAGGACGTGAACATCTCCGAGCTGGTCACCCTGGGCGAGTACAAGGGCCTGACCGTCCCCGCCGAGAGCTGGGCTGTCACCGAGGATGAGGTCACCGCCGATGTGGACTACATCCTGAGCCAGTACGGTTCCTACGAGCAGATCACCGACCGCGCGGTCGCGGACGGCGACTATGTGAACATCGACTATGTGGGCAGCGTGGACGGCGAGGAGTTCAGCGGCGGCAACACCAACGGCGCCGGCACCATGGTCACCGCCGGCAGCACCGAGTACATCGACGACTTCCTGACCCAGATCATCGGCCACAAGCCCGGTGAGACCATCGACGTGGAGGTCACCTTCCCCGAGCCCTACGAGAACAACCCTGACCTGGCCGGCAAGGATGCGGTGTTCGTCACCACCATCAACTACATCCAGGGCGACTGGATCGTCCCCGAGCTGACCGACGACTTCGTCAAGGAGAACCTGACCCCCTACGAGAGCGCTCAGGAGCTGAAGGACGCCATCCGCACCAGCCTGGAGGACACCAAGGCCGAGAACTATGTGCTGAACGCCGCCTTCGAGAACGCCACCTTCAACGGTGAGCTGCCCCAGGCGCAGCTGGATGCCCTGATCGCCATGGACACCGAGTATCTGGAGATGGAGATCGCCCAGTACGTCATGTACGGCATCGACCGCGACACCTACATCCAGATGTCCGGCTACGCCAGCGAGGAGGCCATGATGGAGGCCATCGCCGCCAACAGCGAGCTGAACCTGAAGACCCAGCTGGTGTTCCAGGCCGTCGCCGAGGCCGAGGGCATTGAGGTGACCGACGAGGCCATCGAGAACTACTTCACCGAGTTCGCCCCCACCGTGGATCCCGCCGAGGCTGAGACCTACTACGGCCGCGGCTATGTGGCCCAGGCGGTCCTGATGAACCTGTCCATGGATCTGGTGGCTGAGAGCGCCGTGCGCGAGTAAGCTGCTGTTCGGAACATCCGGAACACAAGACCAAAAAGACCGCCCCTTCCCAAGCCGGAAGGGGCGGTCTTTTGTTCGTTTTATGGGTGTGTCACTCGCAGCCGCCCTCGCGGCTCAGCCGCAGGCTCTCCAGCGTCTCCAGATCGTAGGGGGTGTTCTGGTAGACGTAGTAGTTCAGCCAGTTGGTGTACAGCAGGTGCGCGTGGGAGCGCCAGCGGAACAGCGGCTCCCGGGTGGGGTCGTCGTCGGGGTAGTAGTTCCTGGGCACGGCGATGTCCAGGCCCTTGTTCACGTCCCGGCGGTACTCGCTGTCCAGGGTCAGCTTGTCGTACTCGGGGTGCCCGGTGACGAAGATCTGACGGCCCGAGTCGGTGCCCAGGATGAAGGGGCCGGCCTCGTCGCTGTCTGCCAGGATGCGCAGGGCGGGGCAGTCCTCCACGTCCTGCCGCACAATGCCGGTGTGGCGGCTGTGGGGGGCGAAGAACACCTCGTCAAAGCCGCGCATCAGGGGGTTGGCGGGGCGGGTGACCCGGTGCTCGAACACGCCGAACATCTTCTGGGGCAGCAGCTCCTTGCGCACGCCGAAGTGGTAGTACAGGGCGGCCTGCGCGCCCCAGCAGACGTGCAGGGTGGAGTAGACGTTGGTCTTGGTGAACTCCATGATGCGGCACAGCTCGGGCCAGTAGTCCACCTGCTCGAAGTCCATGGTCTCCACCGGCGCGCCGGTGATGATCATGCCGTCGTACCGCTGGTCGCGGATCTCATCAAAGGTGGTGTAGAAGGCGTCCAGATGCTGGGCGGACACATGGCTGGCGGCGTGGCTGGCCGTCTGCAGGAAGGTCAGATGCACCTGCAGCGGGCTGTTGGCCAGCAGGCGGGCCAGCTGGGTCTCGGTGACGATCTTGGTGGGCATCAGGTTCAGCACCAGGATGCGCAGAGGGCGGATGTGCTGGCTCTCGGCCCGCTCGCGGTGCATGACAAAGACGTTCTCCTCGCCCAGTGCGGTATAGGCCGGCAGCGTTTTGGGGATGATAAGAGGCATGGGATACCTCCTCCTTTGCGGGGGATTTTTGGGGAGCTTACACCTGCTCCAGAGCCTGGGCCAGGTCGGCGATCAGGTCCTCGGCGGCCTCCAGGCCGCAGGACAGGCGCACCAGATCGGGGCCGACGCCGGCAGCCACCAGCTGTTCGTCGTTCATCTGGCGGTGGGTGGCGCTGGCGGGGTGCAGGCAGCAGGAGCGGGCATCGGCCACATGGGTCTCGATGGCGGCGATCTTCAGGTGCTTCATGAAGGTCTCGGCGGCGGTGCGGCCGCCCTTGACGCCGAAGCTGACCACGCCGCAGCTGCCGTTGGGCAGGTACTTCTGGGCCAGATCGTAGTATTTGTTGCCGGGCAGACCGCTGTAGTTCACCCAGCTGATCTTGGGATGGTTCTGCAGGAATTCGGCCACAGCCTGGCCGTTGGCGCAGTGGCGGGCCATGCGCACATGCAGGCTCTCCAGGCCCAGGTTCAGCAGGAAGGCGTGCTGGGGGCTCTGGATGGAGCCGAAGTCGCGCATGAGCTGGGCGGTGGCCTTGGTGATGAAGGCGCCGCCCAGACCGAACCGCTCGGTGTAGGTCACGCCGTGGTAGCTGTCGTCGGGGGTGCACAGGCCGGGGAACTTGTCGGCGTGGGCGGTCCAGTCAAACTTGCCGCTGTCCACGATGCAGCCGCCCACCGCGGCGCCGTGGCCGTCCAGGTACTTGGTGGTGGAGTGGGTGACGATGTCGGCGCCCCACTCGAAAGGACGGCAGTTCACCGGGGTGGCGAAGGTGTTGTCGATGATGAGGGGCACGCCGTGGGCGTGGGCCGCCTTGGCGAACTTCTCGATGTCCAGGATGGTCAGGGCGGGGTTGGCGATGGTCTCGCCGAACACAGCCTTGGTGTTGGGGCGGAAGGCAGCGTTCAGCTCCTCCTCGGTGCAGTCGGGGTCGATGAAGGTGAACTCAACGCCCATCTTCTTCATGGTCACCGAGAACAGATTGAAGGTGCCGCCATAGATGGCGGTGCTGGCCACCACATGGTCGCCGCAGGTGGCGATGTTGAACACGGCGTAGAAGTTGGCCGCCTGGCCGCTGCTGGTCAGCATGGCGGCGGTGCCGCCCTCCAGCTCGCAGATCTTGGCCGCAACGTAGTCGTTGGTGGGGTTCTGCAGGCGGGTGTAGAAGTAGCCGTTGGCTTCCAGATCGAACAGCTTGCCCATGTCCTCACTGGTGGCGTATTTGAAGGTGGTGCTCTGAACGATGGGGATCTGGCGGGGTTCGCCGTTGCCCGGGGTGTAGCCGCCCTGGACGCAGATGGTGTCTCTGTTCATGGAAGTCTCTCCTTTGCCGGTAAAATATAAGAATAAGGTGTATTAAGACACAGTGGTAAATACGTCATTATCATACCGCGATGGGGCGGCGAGGTCAAGACGATTTGCTGCAGAAAAGGGGTAAAGCGGCTGAAAAAGCTGCCCCGCCCCCCAATTGTGAACAGTCCGAGAATTTTTACCCTGCGCAGTTGACATTCGAAAATTGGCGCGGTAGAATATTAGCAGTCGAAGCGATAGAGTGCTAATTCATAACACAAAAGCCTTTTGGGGGCCGCGAAACTGCCGGCTTGGGCGGAAAACCGCCGGCTTTTCCAGGTGGAACGGCCGGCGGGCGGTGTGCTGAGAACTGGTTTGCACTTTGAAGCCTTGACTGCTTGAATACAAAACACAGGCGGGCAGACCGCCCGCACACCAAGGAGGGGTGCTGAATATGAACACGAATCAATTCACTCAAAAGACGCTGGAGGCGTTGCAGAGCGCCCAGAGCCTTGCCATTGAACATCAGAACCAGGCGCTGGAGCCGGAGCACATCCTGGCGGCGCTGGCATCGCAGGAGAACGGCTTCATCCCCCATGTGCTCAGGCACATGGGGGTGGACGCCGCCGCATTTGCCGCGGCCGCCGCCGAAAAGGTGGCCGTGCTGCCCCGGGTGACCGGCAGCGGCCGCGACCCGGAGAAGATCTACATCAGCCAGGCGGCCGACAAGGCCCTCAGCGAGGCCGCACGGCAGGCCGCCGCCATGAAGGACGAGTACATCAGTGTGGAGCACGTCTTTCTGGGCATTCTGGAGCAGCCCTCGCCCGCCGCGAAGGAGCTGCTGCGGGCCTTTGGCATCAATAAAAACGACTTTCTGGCCCGGCTGGCGACCCTGCGGGGCAGCCAGCGGGTGACCAGCGACCACCCCGAGGACACCTACGACGTGCTGGCCAAGTACGGCCAGGAGCTGGTGAGCCTGGCGCGGCAGAACAAGCTGGACCCGGTCATCGGGCGGGACCAGGAGATCCGCAACGTGATCCGCATCCTGAGCCGCAAGCGCAAGAACAACCCCTGCCTGATCGGCGAGCCGGGCGTGGGCAAAACGGCCATCGCCGAGGGCCTGGCCCAGCGCATCGTGCGGGGCGACGTGCCCGAGAACCTGAAGGACCGCAAGGTGTTCAGCCTGGATATGGGTGCGCTGGTGGCCGGCGCCAAATACCGGGGCGAGTTCGAG
>JAFUQL010000108.1 GCA_017472375.1 Oscillospiraceae bacterium
GACCCAGGCCCAGAGGGATACCATCGCCGCCAAACTTGGGGGCTGAGAACAAAAAAACGGTGTGCGCCGCCCGCGTGGGTGCGCACACCGTTTGTGTTTTCTCTGACAAATCCCAATTTGTCACATCGCCTCCACTGGAAACACGTTTCCGAATTGGGACGTTTTTATGGATCAGCCTACCGCGCCATACATGGCCTGAAGGATCTGCGCCCCCAGGATCGGGAGCATAAAATGCAGCATCTTGCCGAAGATGCTGCCCCGGGTAAAGTCCTGTTTCGCGTCCATACGCCCCTCCTGTGCAAAAAACGAGTCGTTAACGGTTGCATAGTGTAACTCATCTGTGTGAAAAATGCAATCCTGTGGGCGAGCAAAAAAGGCCGCCGCCCGGGGCACGGGCGGCGGCCTTGCGTTTGCTTCAAAGAGAAGGGCTGAGCGCTTACTTGCTCATCTTCTTCAGCAGATCCTGGCGCAGATCCCACAGCTTCTGGCTCAGGTCAACGTAGTAGCCGTGGGGGTTCTCGAAGCGGAGCACCTCGTCCCACAGGGTGCGCATCTGGGCCTTGCAGTACTTCTGGATGTCGGCCAGGTTGGGGCTCTCGTATACGCGCTTGCCCTCCACATAGATGGGGGTGGACAGGCAGCGGGCGGTGCAGTTGACGTAGGTGCGCTCTTTCCAGGTCTCCACCGGGTCAAACAGGGTGATGCCGTAGCGGGTATCCACTTCCTCGCCGTCCAGCGTGATGTAGTCGGCCATGGCCTTGCCGTCGGCGTCATAGATGCGCCAGACCTTCTTCAGGCCGGGGATGGTCAGCTTCTCGATGCTCTCGCTCAGCTTGATCTTGGGCACATACACGCCGTCGTCGCCCTTCACGGCGGCCAGCTTGTACACGCCGCCGAACACGGGGTGGCTCTTGGCGGTGATCAGGTTCTCGCCGATGCCGAAGCTGTCGATGCGGGCGCCCTGCAGGATCAGGTCGCGCACGATGTACTCATCCAGGCTGTTGGAGGCGCAGATGGTGCAGTCGGGGTAGCCGGCCTCGTCCAGCATTTTGCGGGCCTTCTTGGACAGGTAGGCGATGTCGCCGGAGTCGATGCGGATGCCGCGGGGGCGCTTGCCCATGGGCTTCAGCACCTCGTTGAACACCTTGATGGCGTTGGGGATGCCGCTCTTGACCACGCTGTAGGTGTCCACCAGCAGGGTGCAGCTGTCGGGATACAGCTCGGCGTACTTCTTGAAGGCCTCGTACTCACTGGGGAACATCTGCACCCAGCTGTGGGCCATGGTGCCGGAGGAGGGGATGCCGAAGTCGCGGGAGGCCATGACGCAGCTGGTGGAGGTGCAGCCGGCCATATAGGCGGCGCGGGCGCCGTAGTAGGCGCCATCGTAGCCCTGGGCACGGCGGGCGCCGAACTCCATCACGGGGCGGCCGGAGGCGGCACGCACGATGCGGCTGGCCTTGGTGGCGATCAGGCACTGGTGGTTGAAGGTGACCAGCAGCAGCGTCTCGATGAGCTGGCACTCAATGGAGGGGCCCTCCACGGTGACGATGGGCTCGTGGGGGAAGATGGGGGTGCCCTCCTCAATGGCCCACACGTTGCAGTGGAAGGAGAAGTTCTTCAGGTACTCCAGGAACTTCTCGTTGAACACGCCGGTCCCACGCAGGAAGGTGATGTCCTCCTCGGTGAAGGACAGGTTGTCGATGGCCTCGATGAACTGGGCCAGGCCGGCCATGATGGCATAGCCGCCGCCGTCCGGCACGCGGCGGAAGAACATATCGAAGACACTGATCTTGTCCTCGTAGCCCTCCTCGTAGTAGCCGGCGGCCATGGTCAGCTCATAAAAGTCCATAAGGGTGGTGAGGTTGCGTTTTACATCCAGCATAGCTTTCCCTGCTTTCATTTTGCATTCTGCCGGCACCGGCTCACACACGGGTGCTGGCGGGTTTGGATCTTCTCCTGGGCGTTGTATCGTTGACGCAGCGCGGCTGCGGCAAACCTTGGGGATGGAGGAGGGGGTCAGTCCTCGGGGCGGCTGCGGCGCACCTTGCGGCTGTTGGCGCGGCGCATCAGATAGTTGGCGTACCACGCCAGATACAGCACCACGGCGATGATGGTCAGCACCACCACCACGCGGAAGTACAGGCTGCCGAAGAACTCGCCGATCTTCTCGATGACATACAGCACCGTGTTGCGAGAGATGTCCCGCTCAGCGATCAGATCCACCGTGCCGATGACCTCGCCCGACAGGCTGAGGGTCACGGTGCCGATCACATCGCCCTGCTTCACCGGGGCGGCCACCGTTTCGGGCAGGTGGAAGGTCTTTTGGGTCACGCTGCCGTCGCCGTCGGCGGGCAGCAGGGTGTACATGCTGTCGGCCGGGTACAGGCGCAGGGTGTCGGTCTCGGTGGCGTACTTCACCGGCACTTCGGTGATGGGCTGGCCCACGTCCAGCGCGTTCTGAAGGGTGAAGCTGTCAAAGGCCCAGTCCATCAGCACGCCGGTCTCGTTCAGCGCGGGGCGGGGGGTCTTGTAGGTCACCGGGTCGGCGGCGTGGTTGGGGTCACTGCTGTTGGGGCTGTTCAGCACCACGGTGATGTAGGTCATGCCATCCTGCACATGCCAGCCGGCAAAGTTCTGCCACTCGCCCAGCACGCCGGTCTTGCCGCCCTGGGTGTAGTCACGGTAGTAGTTCAGGCCGGCGGTGGTCAGCATCTTGTTGGTGTTCACGATGGCGTAGGTGCCGGGGGTGTAGCGGGGGATGTCGTTCATCACATAGCGGTAGGTGTTGGCCGCCGTTTTGAACTGGTCAAAGCTCATGGCGTACCGCAGGATCAGGTACATATCCCGGGCGGTGGTGATGTTGCCCTCGTCCAGGCCGCAGGGGTCGGTGAAGGTGGTGCCGGTGCAGCCGATGTCCCTGGCGCGGGCGTTCATCATGGCCACAAAGTTGGAGGTGCTGCCGCCGCCCATCAACTCGGCCACAGCCAGCGCGGCCTCGTTGGCGCTGGGCAGCAGCATGGCGTACAGCATCTCCCGCAGGGTGCGGCTCTCGCCCCGGCGGATGTCCGCGTGGGAGCCGCCGTGGATGTAGACGTAGTTCTCCGCCACGTCGGACACGGTGGCGCTGACGCTGTCCAGCTCGTCGCCATACTCCTCCAGCATCAGGATGACGGTCATCAGCTTGGTGAGGCTGGCCGCCTGCAGCGGCTCCTCGCTGTTTTTCTCGTAGACGATGATGTTGGTGTCGGTGTTCACCACATAGGCCGCGGGGGCGGCGATCTCGAAGGGCGGGGTGAAGCCCACGGCCCCGGCAGGCAGAGCGAACAGGCTGGCCATCAGCAGAAGGGCCAGCAGACAGGCGATGGTTTTTTTCAAATGCTTCATGTGGACAATTCCTTTAAAACGCGATAGAATGAGGACGGATACGGATGGGACATCCGCACAGAAAAAAGACAGCCGCCCCACGCTGTCTGCCACCCCAAACGGGCAGACCGGCCGCAGCCGCAAAGCGGGCCGGGGGCGTGGTGTCTTGACACATATAGATCACTGCTATTATAGCAGTTTTCACGGGGATAATAAAGTGCTTCCGGCCGTTTTTTGCGGCTGCGGAGGCAATTTCTTCTCCCGGCGGGCCCCAGGCGGGCTGCCGGGCGGGCAGGCGAAGGAGTTTTTGGATATGATCTATGTGACAGGCGACACCCACGGTCAGATCGAGCGCTTCAAGGAAAAGCCGGTGTCGGCGCTGAAAAAGGGGGATACCCTCATCGTGCTGGGAGACTTCGGCTTCCTGTGGGACGGATCCCGGGCCGAGCAGAAGAACCTGCACTGGCTGGGCAAGCGCCGCTACAACATCCTGTTCATCGACGGCTGCCACGAGAACTTTGACCTGCTGGGCCGTTACCCGGCGGAGGACTTTATGGGCGGAAAGGCCCGGCACATCGACGGCAACCTGTGGTATGTGCAGCGGGGCAGCGTGCTGACCATCGAGGGCAAGCGGCTGCTGTGCTTTGGCGGCGGTGAGAGCGACGACATCGAGGACCGGGAGGAGGGCGTGAACTGGTGGCCCGCCGAGATGCCCACCCCCGAGGAGATCGACCGCTGCCGCGCCAGCCTGAATGCGGCGGGCGGCGGTGCGGTGGACTATGTGCTGACCCATGAGGCCCCGGGGCAGGTGCTGGATTTTCTCAATCTGCGGGGGCTGCGTCACAACTGGCTGCACACTTTTTTGGACGAGGTGTTCGAAAAGACCTCCCACCGGCAGTGGCTGTTCGGCCGTTACCACCGGGACCAGATGATCGGCACCAAGGTGCGGGCGGTGTTCAGCGACCTGGTGCCGCTGGAGTAACGCCCTGCATCCAGTATAAGGCGAAACGCCGCGCGTTCAAACCGAACGCGCGGCGTTTTTTGTGTTTTTTGGGGGTCAGCCCTCGGTGATCAGAGTGCAGTCGTGGCCGGTCTCATCGGTGTCCCGGATGACCCGGGCGATGCGGGCGCAGACCTGCTCACCCAGCAGGGCGGTGCTGCGGGCCCAGTCCGTCCAGCGGAAGGCCACCGGCTGCCCATAGCCGTAGGCGCCGAAGCCGCCCCGCAGCAGGTCGTTCAGCGCGTCCAGATTGCGCCCGCAGCGGAAAGCCGGATCATCGGCCAGCAGCCGCTCCATGTAGGCGTAGAAGCCCTCCAGGTCGTCGAAGGCACTGCCGTCGATGACGAACTCGATGCGGGGGCGCAGGGTCTGGTTTTCCATAGGGGAACGCTCCTTTTTATGAGAGTTACAGGCCGGCCAGCGCCAGCAGGCCCCGGATGCCCGCCCACAGGGGCGGCACCAGCAGCGCCGGCAGGAAGTTGGCCACCTTGATGTGCAGCCGGTCGAAGAAATTGACGCCGATGCAGGCCACCATCACGAAGCCCACCGCGCAGATCTGATTCAGCAGTTCGCCCTGCAGCACCGGGGCCAGCACGCCCGCCAGCAGGCTGATGGCGCCCTGATACACCAGCACCGGGATGGCGCTGAAGATGACGCCCGGGCCCATGGTGGCGCCCAGCACGATGCTGGAAATGCCGTCCAGCGTGGACTTGACCAGCAGCACGCTGGAGTCGCCCCGCAGGCCGTCGTTGATGGAGCCGATGATGGCCATGGCGCCCACGCAGTAGATGAGGGTGCCGTTCACGAAGCTGGCCGCAAAACCGGTCAGGTGGAACTTCTCCTCCACCAGGCCGGACAGGCCGTTCAGATGCTCCTCAATGCCCAGCTTTTCGCCGATGAGCACGCCGATGCACAGGCTGATGACCAGCAGCAGCTCGCCCGAGGAGGACAGGGTGCCCGCGGAGGCGTCCACCGTGAACATATTGGAGATGACGCCGTTGATGCCGATGACCATGACCGCCATGCCCATGGCCTGGTGGAGGGCGGTCTCGTATTTGGCGTCGATGCCCTTTTTCAGCAGCAGGCCCACAAGGCCGCCGGCAATGATGGCTGCAAAATTGACGATGGTACCAAACATTGGCTCGCTTCCTTCTCCGCCGCCGGGGGCGGCTGGTCTTGTTTGATCAGGGGCAGGCCGGAATGGGACTGCCGCACTTCATCATTATAAAGCGAGCGGCGCACTTTTTCAACCGTTTCGCGGAAGAAAGTGCAAAACTCAGCGGGCAGCAGGCTCCCCGATGGGGCGGCCCTCCCGCCGCAGGCAGCTTCCCGCGCCGGTGAGGGCGAGGGTCAGCCCCAGCAGGCACAGGCCCAGCCACAGCACCGGCAGGGCCACCCAGCCGTATTGGGTCAGCAGGCCGCCCAGCACGCCGGACATGATGGCCGCGCCCACATAGGCGGAGAAGTCAAAGCAGCCCACCAGTGTGGAGACCATGCCCCGGGCCGAGAAGGCCAGCGGGAAGTAGGACACGTTGTACCAGTTGCTGGCGTTGGCCGCGGCGATCAGTCCCGCGATGAGCAGCACGGTGAGCAGGGAGGTCTGGCTGCTGGTGAGCAGCAGGAGCACCGTCAGCACGCAGGCGAAGGACTGGGTGAGGATCATGGCGGTGCGCACGTTGTCCCGGGCCAGCGACAGCACGCCCCGGGCCAGGAATACGCCCGTCAGCTTGGCCGCAGGCACCGACACCAGAAGGATCAGGGCGTTCTCGCCCAGATCGAACACCTCGGTGAAGATGAGCGGCATCCAGAACACCGCGCCCTCCTGCACTGCGCCGATGATGCAGCCCAGCAGGCCCACAAAGTACAGCCGGTCGCGGAAGATCTCCCGGATGAGCCGGGGCAGCGGCAGGGTGACGGTGCGCTCGGCGGCGGCGTGGATCCCGCCCCGGCGGCCCACCAGCCACCACAGCGGGATCAGCACCAGCGCCAGGATGCCGGGCACCAGAAAGTAGGGCCGGAAGGAGAAGGGCTGGAACAGGGCGTTCAGGATCACCCAGGAGACGAAGTAGCCGGTGACCGCGCAGGTGAACATCACCGAGGAGACCAGCTTGCGCTGGCTGTCGTCCGAGTAGAGGGACAGCAGCCGCAGCAGGGTGCTCCAGAACATGGACTGGAAGAACCCGTTGACGCCCCACAGGGGCAGCACCAGCGCGCCGCTGCTCTGCAGCGCCAGCAGCACATTGATGGAACCGGTCAGCCCCAGTGCCAGCATCAGGAAGGGCGGCGGATCCACCCGGTCGCCCAGGAAGCCGTTGATGAGCTGCCCCACCGCATAGCAGGCGAAGTACACCGACCCGGCCATGCCCAGCAGCTCCACGCTGACGCCCAGCCCCTCCGACATCTTGGTCATGGCGGTGGACAGGTTCACCCGGCCCAGATAGGAAAAGACATAGGTGACCCAGCACAGGGCCAGCAGGGGCCGGAAACTCAGTTTTTTCATGCAACACGCCGCCTTTCGCAGGAGGAAAAGATCATCGTTTTCTCTCACTTTTTCCATTATAGCACCGAACGGGCGGGGTTTCCATGGGTGCGGCGGGTTTTATGGGGCCGTTTCGCTCCGGCGGCGCACCGCAGCCCGGACGGCGCGCACGGTGAAGAACACCAGCAGCGCAAAGACGGCGAAGGCGCTCCAGCCGATGCCCAGCAGGAGGTAGTCCACCGGATAGGTGAGGTTCGCATAGGCCATGGGGTGGAAGATCGCATAGGCCCGGTAGCCGAACATCATCGGTGCGCAGATGCGGTAGAGCAGCCAGACCGGCCAGCCGATGACCAGCCCGGCATGGCGGCGCACCAGCAGGCACACCAGCCCGCAGTACAGCAGAAGCAGCCCCAGCGCCAGCAGGATGCCGCTGACCACCACCCCGAGGATGACGCTCACCAGCCCCGCTGCCACAAAGACAACGCCCAGAATGCGCTGGGTGGAGAGGGGCCTTGCCGCAGGCGCGGCCGGTTCGGGGGCAGGTGTGGGCGGTGCGGGGTCAGGCACCGGGGCGGCGGGGGCAGGGGTGCCCTTCACCAGTTCGTCCAGCGTTACCCCGAACACCTCGCTGAGGGCCAGCAGCTTGGCCAGGTCCGGGATGCTGGCGTCGGTCTCCCATTTGGACACCGACTGGCGGGACACGTCCAGCCGCTCGGCCAGCTCCTCCTGTGAGAGGTGGTGCCGGGCGCGCAGGGCGGCGATGCGCTGGCCCATGGTCATGGAAGCAGTCATGCGGGGTTCCCTTCTTTCTGTGGTTTTGGTCTGCTGTCAGGATACCCCGACGGGCGCGCCGTGCCAAGCAAGCGCACTTGGAATTTGCGCAACCGCCGGTTGCACGGACGAACCAGCGCGAAAAATTTCGCGCAGCGCCGTGTGGTTCAGTTCAGCGCTGCCCGGCGCAGCAGGCGCTCCACCTGTGCGGCGAGGGCGGCGTGTTCCGGTTCGTCCAGGCCGGGGTCGGCCTCCAGGATCTCCCGGGCGGTCTGCTGGGCGGCGTAGAGGGCGCGGGTGTCGGCGGCCAGGTCGGCGATCTGCAGGGTGGGCAGGCCGTGCTGCCGGCTGCCGAAGAAGTCGCCCGGGCCCCGGTGGTCCAGGTCGTACTGGGCCACCGCAAAGCCGTCGGTGGTGCGGCACAGAAACTTCAGCCGGTCGCGCACGGCCTCGCCCTCGTGGTCGCTGATGAGGATGCACACCGCCTGCCCGCCGCCCCGGCCCACCCGGCCGCGGAGCTGGTGCAGGGCCGACAGCCCGTACCGCTCGGCGTTCTCGATGACCATGACCCCGGCGCGGGGCACGTCCACGCCCACCTCGATGACGGTGGTGGACACCAGTACGTCCAGCTCACCCTTGGAGAACTGCTCCATCACGGCGGCCTTTTCTTTGGGCTTGAGCCGCCCGTGCATCAGCCCGATGCGGCGATTCGGCAGAAGGGGCCGGGCCACCTGTTCCAGATAGGTGGCGGCGGCCTGCATCCCCTCGGCGGTGTTCTCCCCCTCCTCGATGAGGGGGCAGACGATGTAGACCTGCTGGCCGGCCTCGATGCATTTGTCCAGAAAACCGAACATGTCCCGCCGCTTGTGCCCGGTGACCGCGTAGGTCTTGATGGGCATCCGCCCGGGGGGCAGCTCATCCAGCACCGAGATGTCCAGATCGCCGTAGACCAGCAGGCTCAGGGTGCGGGGGATGGGGGTGGCGCTCATCACCAGCAGGTGGGGCGCGCCGGCCTTGCCGGCCAGCAGGCCCCTCTGGCGCACGCCGAAGCGGTGCTGCTCGTCCACGATGGCCAGGCCCAGCCGGGCGAACTCCACCCCGCTGCCGATCACCGCGTGGGTGCCCACCACCAGGTC
>JAFUQL010000109.1 GCA_017472375.1 Oscillospiraceae bacterium
CAGCGGGCGGCATCGGCATGGTGCTGGCCCAGCAGGCCAGCATCTCCGGCGCGGAGGGCGGCTGCCAGGCCGAGTGCGGCAGTGCGGCGGCCATGGCGGCGGCGGCGCTGGTGGAGCTGAGCGGCGGTACCCCCGACATGGTGGCCAACGCGGTGGCCATGGCCATCAAGAACCAGCTTGGCCTGGTGTGCGACCCGGTGGCGGGCCTGGTGGAGGTGCCCTGCATCAAGCGCAACGCGGGCGGCGTGATGTGCGCCATCACCGCGGCGGACATGGCGCTGGCGGGCATCCGCAGCGTGATCCCGGTGGACGAGGTGATCAGCGCCATGCGCGAGGTGGGCGAGAGCCTGCCCTGCGCCCTGCGCGAGACGGCGCAGGGCGGCCTGGCGGCCACCCCCACTGGCGTGGCTCTGGCCGAGAAGATCTTCGGCTGAGCGCGCCGCAAACAGAAAAACAGCCAGCCCCGGCGGGATGTCCTGCCGGGGCTGGCTTTTTTGCGTTAGGTTTGCTGTTTCCTCGGCAACCGCCCCGGTGAACGCAAGGCCAAAACCGCTGCGGCAAAAGCCTTCCCCCTTCGGGGGGAGCAGTGCGACGGTTTCGCTTGCCGTGTTCCCCGCGATGTTACGGCAAAAAAACACTCCCACCCCCCACAGCAAAAAACCGCCCGCCTCTGCTCTCGCAGGGGCGGGCGGTTCTTGATCTGTTTGATCTTTGCGCACGTTGGCGCGGGGCCGGCATCAGTTGGGCTGCCCGGACTGCTCGGGCACCACCGAGATGGCGCGCAGCACCAGCGGCTCGGGCGGGGGCAGGGGCAGGTCCTCCTCGCCCTCGAAGCTGTCGCTCTCCACCGGGGCGTGCAGGCCGTCCTCCTCGTCGGGGGCGGCGTCCGGCTCAGCGGCCGGCGCGGGGGCGGCTTCGCCGGGGCGGCGGCGCACCGCGCCAAACACCGACCGTGCAAAGTTCACCCACACCAGCGCCAGCAGCAGCGTGGTGATGGCCAGCGCCGCCGTGCGGGTGGTGCCGTCCAGAAAATCGCTGCCGGACAGCACCTGCCCCGAAAAAACGAGCAGGGCCGACAGCGCCGCACTGACCAGCAGGTCGATCAGGATGCTCAGGAACATGGCAGGGATCCTCTCAAAGCAGGGGGCTGCTTACTTGGTGCCGAAGATGCGGTCGCCGGCATCGCCCAGACCGGGCACGATGTAGCCCTTCTCGTTCAGCTTCTCATCCAGCGCGGCCACGTAGACGTCCACGTCGGGATGGGCCTCGGTCAGCGCCTTCATGCCCTCGGGGGCGGCGATGATGCCGATGTACTTGATGCTGCGGGCGCCGCGCTTCTTGATCTGGCTGATGGCCGCGCACACGCTGCCGCCGGTGGCCAGCATGGGATCCAGAACGATCACGTCCCGCTCCTTGATGTCGCTGGGCAGCTTGCAGTAGTACTCAATGGGCTCCAGGGTCTCCTCGTTGCGGTACAGGCCGATGTGACCCACCTTGGCGGCGGGCAGCAGGGCCAGCATGCCGTCCACCATGCCCAGACCGGCGCGCAGAATGGGGACCAGAGCCAGCTTGCGGCCGCTCAGCACATGGGTGGTGGCCACGGCCACGGGAGTCTCGATCTCGACCTCCTCCAGGGGCAGGTCGCGGGTGGCTTCGTAGCACAGCAGGGTGGCCAGCTCGTTCAC
>JAFUQL010000013.1 GCA_017472375.1 Oscillospiraceae bacterium
CGAGCTGCTGACCGGGCGCGGTGTCCCGGTGTGGGTGATGGAGCCGGTGCGCGGCGGCAAGCTGGTAAATCTGCCCGAGCAGGACCGAGAGGATCTGAGCGCCCTGCACCCCGACTGGTCGGTGCCTTCCTGGTGCTTCCGCTTTTTGCAGGGGCTGCCCGGCGTACAGATGATCCTGAGCGGTATGTCCAATATGGAGCAGCTGGAGGACAATCTGGCCACCTTTGCCCAGCGCGCCCCGCTGAACGAGGCGGAGACCGACACCCTGCTGGACATCGCCGAGGGACTGAAGAACTCGGTGCCCTGCACCGCCTGCCGGTACTGCGTGGCCGGCTGCCCAATGGGGCTGGACATCCCCGGGCTGATCTCCATTTACAATGATATGCGGTTCGCCGTCTCCGCAAACCACGCCATCCGCATGGAGGGCATCCCCGCCGAGCAATGGCCCTCCGCCTGCATCGGCTGCGGCAAATGCACCCGCAGCTGCCCCCAGAACATCGACGTTCCCGCCGTGATGAAGGACTTTGCCGCCGAGGCCGCCAAGCTGCCCCGCTGGTCTGAGATCTGCCGCAAGCGGGAAGAGGCTGAGCAGGCCAAACAGGCCGCCAAATGATCCCCCGATAGAAACGGCCCCCCGGATGCTGCCGCACCGGGGGGATTTTTATTGCAGGGAAACGGATAATGTGCTATGCTAAAGTGGAACCACTGAGTGGGGCCTTTGCGGAACACGGCCCCCAAAAAACGGAGGAATCATACTTGCATTCAAAGAATTTGCGGGGCAGCCTGATGTGTCTGCTGGCCGCGGCTATCTGGGGCGCGGCCTTTGTTGCCCAGAGCGTGGGCATGGACTATGTGGGCCCCTTCACCTTCAATTTCAGCCGGATGCTGCTGGGCAGCGCGGTGCTGGTACCGGTCATCCTGTGGCGGGACAGCCGCAGCCCCTCTTACCGCAAGGCCCACGGCCTGCCCGAGCTGGGCAGCCGCCGCACGCTGGTGCTGGGCGGCGTGTGCTGCGGCGTGATGCTGTTCATCGGCAGCACCCTGCAGCAGATCGGCATCCAGTACACCAGTGCCGGCAAAGCCGGCTTCATCACCGCGCTGTATGTGGTACTGGTGCCCATCGCGGGTCTGGCCTTCGGCCGCCGCCCCCGCTGGTGGGTGTGGCTGGGCGTGGTGCTCAGCGCCGCAGGGCTGTGGCTGCTGTGCATGAATGGCCCCATGGGGCTGAATCCCGGCGACGGCCTGGTGATGCTGTGCGCGGTAGGCTTCACCTTCCACATTCTGGTGGTGGACCACTTCTCGCCTTTGGTGGACGGCGTAAAGCTGTCCTGCATCCAGTTCTTCACCTGCGGGATGCTGAACCTCATCCCCATGCTGCTCACCGAGCAGGTGAGCCTGACCGCCCTGATGGGCGCGGCTGCTCCCATCCTGTACGCAGGCATCCTGAGCTGCGGTGTGGCCTATACCCTGCAGGTGGTGGCCCAGAAGGACACCGACCCCACCCTCGCCAGCCTGATCCTCTGCCTGGAGAGCGTGTTCGCAGTGATCTTCGGCGCGCTGCTGCTGAAAGAGAGCCTGACCACCCGGGAGCTGCTGGGCTGCGGGCTGATGTTCGCGGCCATCCTGCTGGCGCAGCGGCCTGACGACGACTGAACCTCATCATTTCAGAATACAAACAGGAGGAACCACCATGCTGAATCCGCATTATCTGGAGATGCTCGGAAAGAAATCGGTCATCCGCGAGATGAGCGTCTGGGCCACCAACCGCGCCGCCGAGATCGGTGCCGAGAACGTGTTCAACTACAGCCTGGGCAACCCCAGTGTGCCCGCGCCCCAGGCCTTCACCGACGAGATGCTGCGCCTGCTGCAGAGCGAATCCCCCATGGCGCTGCACGGCTACAGCCCCACGCTGGGCATCCAGAGCGTGCGGCAGGCGGTGGCTGACTCGCTGAAGGCCCGCTTCGGCGTGCCCTATGAGGCCAAACACATCTTTATGACCAGCGGCGCGGCGGGCGCAGTGGCCCACGCGGTGCGTGCCGTCACCCAGCCGGGCGACGTGATGCTCACCTTCGCGCCCTACTTCCCCGAATACAACCCCTACATCGGCGGCACCGGGGTGGAGCTGCAGATCGTGCCCGCCTCCATCGAGGACTTCCAGATCCAGTTTGATGCCTTTGAGGCCATGCTGACCCCCAAGGTCACCAGCGTGCTGGTGAACACCCCCAACAACCCCTCCGGCGTGGTGTATACCACCGCCACCCTGCAGAAGCTGGCCGCCATCCTGCGGGCCAAAGGCGCAGAGTACGGGCATCCCATCTACCTGATCAGCGACGAGCCCTACCGGGAGATCCAGTTTGCCGGGGTGGACGGCCCCTTTGTGGCCAGCCAGTACGAGCACACCCTGACCTGCTACAGCTTCTCCAAGAGCCTGAGCCTCCCCGGCGAGCGCATCGGCTATGTGGCCGTGAACCCCGCCGCCGAGGGCGCAGACCTGATCGCCGATATGTGCGGCCAGATCAGCCGCGAGACCGGCCACAACTGCCCGCCCAGCATCATCCAGCTGGCGGTGAGCAAGGTGCTGGACCAGACCAGCGACCTGAGCGTGTACGAGACCAACATGAACCTGCTGTACAACGAGCTGACCAGCCTGGGCTTCCGCTGCGTCAAGCCGGGCGGCACCTTCTACATCTTCCCGCAGGCGCTGGAGCCGGATGCGGTGGCCTTCTGTGAGCGGGCCAAGCAGTTCAATCTGGTGCTGGTGCCCAGCAACAACTTCGGTGTGCCCGGGCACTTCCGCATGGCCTACTGTGTGGACACCGAGACGGTGGAGCGCAGCCTGCCCGCCCTGCGCGCGCTGGCCGCCAGCTACCGCTGAGCCGCAGCTTCTGAACCATAAAGAATGCCCCTCTCCCGCCGCCCGAACAGGGCAGGGGAGAGGGGCATTTTGTTGACCAGTGCTTACAAAAACTGTTCCAGTGCCCGCAGGTTGTCCCGCTGAAAGGCCAACAGTTCATCCGCCAGCTTTTTTGCGCCCTCCGAGGCGCCCGGGTTGCGGTTTTGGGCCTGCACACACTCGGTGATGCCCATGTTGGTGCCCTCCACCATCATCTCGGCCAGTTTTTGGGTGCTGCGGTCGCCCATCAGTCGGCTGGCCACCCCAAGCTTCGCGCCCAGCTTTTCCAGTGCGCCCGCGCCTTCCGCCTGCTTGCCCAGCGCCGCCACCGCGGTGTGGGCCTTCTGGTTCAGGGTGCGGTAGCCCCGCTGCTCCTCCAGAAGTTCCGCCCGCAAAAGCCGGTCCTCGGTCAGAGGCAGCATCTGCTCCAGGGTGTTCTTGCCCATCTCGGTGCCCCGCACCAACTGCTGCAGAAGATCCAGATTCTCCTGCTGATCCACATGATCCATCCGTTCACCCTCCTTGAGATCGGGGCATACAAAAGCGCCCCCGGGAACAGTGTGCTCCCGGGGGCGGCTGATTATTCAGTTTACAGGTATTTCACCTTGCCGTCGCCGGCGTCCTTGGCCTCCTTCAGGCGGCCCATCAGCAGCGCCAGCAGCTCGTCCCAGGTGCCGTGCTCAGTCTCCAGCAGGCCGCCGATGGCGATGGCCAGCTGGATGGGCACCAGCTTGTTGTTCATGGAGCCACAGACACAGTGGCCGCCGATGCGGTCGTACTCGCTCTGGATGGATGCCTGGAACTCCGGCAGGGTGCGCCGGCTGGGGTACTCCACCAGCAGGAATTGATCGCTGTGGAAGCGGGCCACAAACTGGCCCTCGGTCATATCCAGCCGGAACCAGTTGGGCACATAGCACAGCACCTGATCGGCCACGGCATCGCCGTACTCCTGTGCCAGCGCCTTGAAACGGCGCACGTCCACGATGGCAGCGTGCACATGCTGGCCCTGTGCGAACAGCTGGGGCAGCTTGTGGGCAAAGTAGCCCTCCACATACTGGCGGTTGTACACACCGGTGAGGAAATCCCGCACCTGGGTCTCGCTGTACTGCTCCAGCATCCGCTTCTGGGCATCCGCCTGATGGCCCCAGTCGGCCATCTGGGCACTCACATTGGAAGCCGTTTCGATCACCAGGGGGCGGCCCTCCAGGCACAGGGGGCGTGCGGTCACCGCGAACACCTCACCGCCCAGGCCCTCCATCTTGAAGCTGGCCGCATGGTGATGCATGGCCTGATAGCCCGAACAGTTGGTGCAGCGGTCCTCAAAGCCCCAGCGGCAGCCGCAGCCCTCCTCAAAGGGGGCAAAACCGTTCTCCTCATCGAAGCACTGGCCGGTGAGCGGATCGGTGAGCTGGACCTTGTCAAACATCTTTTTCAGCGCCTGAATGTGGTCCGCGAGTTCCTGAGCAGTGTAGTTTTTCATAACGTCCGGTGTCTCCTTAAACCCGTTGCGGTGGGGATGAAACACGGCCCCTCTGAACAGCCGGGCGGGTGTGGGCCATTCGCCGTTTTTCATACCGATTTATGGTTTTAGTATATCATACATCGTCGTTTTGCACAATTCGCACAATGTTGAAACATCTATCCATCCCGGTGAAATTTTTGACAATTTGACGGCATAAACCGATAAAGCATTGCTTTTTCGAAGTATCTGTATTTTCATCGCAGACAGTTCCGCAGCAGCAGGGCTCATTCCAGCGCATCGACCAGCGCCTGTGCAAAGGCGGCCCCGGTGCCGGGCAGCTCCGCCCGCAGCAGGGCAGCCACACCGTCCGGGGCGATGCGGTGGGCCTGGTACTCCCCGGTGGAGAGCCGCTCAGCGGCAAGGCCCGCCGCGCCCGACGCCGCGCCGGTGGTGGGGGCCAGCCCCACCGATGCGAGCGCGCTCCGGCCCTCGGCGCTGGTGAACAGCCACAGCAGGCAGGCTTCGCCCTGTGCATCGTCTGCAGCCTCGGGCAGGGCCGCCCATGCGCCGGTGCCGGCAGCCGGCCAGGCCAAAAGCTGCTGTGCCGTCAGGGTGCAGCCGTTTTCCGGGGTCAGTTCCGGCTGCTTGCAGGGCAGAAGCACCGGGGCGCTCATCTGCGCAGCCTGCACACTGCCCGCCCGGGCC
>JAFUQL010000110.1 GCA_017472375.1 Oscillospiraceae bacterium
CCGAGGGCGAGGTGCAGGAATCCAAGTCCGCCGCTGAGGTGGCGGAGGAGGGCGAGTGCAAGACCTGCGCCGAGCGCAAGTATCAGGACGGCTCGGATGACCCGGGAGTTTCCTTTAAGACCCCCGGCCACATCGACCCAGATAACGCAGCCTCCGTGGTACGCGGACATGAGCAGGAGCATGTGGTGCGCGAGCGGGCCAAGGCCGCGCGCGAGGACCGCAAGGTGATACAGCAGTCTGTAACGCTGCACACAAGCATCTGCCCCGACTGCGGTAAGGTCTATGTATCCGGCGGCACCACCAGGACCACCACCGCCGCTGACCTCGGCGAAGCCGCCGCCGAAAAGCAGCGGGCCCAGCGCGCAGAGCGCGGCACTCCCTTTGAGGCCGTGGCGTAAGCTCGCGAGTATATGACAGATAAACAAAGGTATCGCTGTGTTTGCAGCGATACCTTTGACTTTGTTATTGTGCTTTCTCGCAGTGGCGTGCAATACGCGTCCGAAAATGGTGAAATGTACCGTATACATTGTGGGGAACGCTCTTGAGCGTTCCGCGGATGCGGGCGTTCTATCGAGGATTTTTGCGTGATTTTATTGCGGCGGAGGCACGCCTCCGCCCTACGGCGTGTTACTTCTCAAAAAACGCGACGCCGCAGGCGCCGGGGCCGATGTGGGTGCCGATGGCCGGGCCCACATGGGTCACCCCGCCCAGGGGCAGGCCCAGCGCCCCGGTGACATGGTCGGCGATGGGCCCGTAGCGGGCGGGGTCGGCGGTGTAGCCCAGCAGATACTCCATCTCCGGGTCGATGCCGCCCTCGGCCTCGATCTGCCTGCACAGGGCGGTGTAGGCGCCGGGCAGGCCCCGGCCCTGGGTGGCCAGCTTTACCTGGCCGCCGCGCACCGCGATGATGGGCTTGATGCCCAGCAGCTCGCCGGCCACCGCCACTGCGCCGGGCAGGCGGCCGCCCTTGTGCAGGTATTTCAGGGTGTCCACCATGGCCACCAGGCGCACGCGGCGCTTTTCTTCGTCCAGGCGGGCGGCGATCCGGGCTGCGGTCAGCCCCTCGCTGCGCAGGCGCACGGCCAGCCGGACCAGAAGCTGCAGGCCCATGGCGGCGTTCAGGCTGTCCACCACATGGATGCCCTCATAGCCCAGCTCATCGGCCATCAGGCGGGTGGTCTGGACGGTGCCGGACAGCTCGCTGGACAGCAGCACCAGCACCAGCTCGTCGCCGGCGTCCCGGGCCTGCTCAAAGGCGGCCAGCATGGTGCCAGGGGCAGGTTGGCTGGTGGTGGGCAGCTCGGTGCAGGCGGCCAGCTTTTGGTAAAACTCGTCGGGGTGCAGGTCCACCCGGTCCAGATAGGGGGTGCCGTCCTCGAAGGTGATGCCCAGCGGCAGCAGCTCCACGCCCAGCGAGGCGTACTGTTCGGGGGTCAGGTCGGCGGAAGAATCGGTCATGATGCGGATCATAGGCTCTTGCTCCTCGTATCAGAAAGCGGGCGCGGCCCGCGGCGGCCCACGGGGCGGCCGTGAAACGTTGACCACTCAACAATATTGCTGAAAACATTTTAGTATATGGGCGATGGCTTGTCAAGTTTTCGCCTTCAAACGACAAGATCCCGCGGCCTGCCGCCCGCAGCTTTGGGGGTGAAAAACCCGCGGGTTTGTGGTACAATGGCATTGATACAACGAATCGCAGGCAGGGAGGACACAGCCATGACAGCACAGCAGCGGCGGGATCAGATCCGAAGCATCCTGGCGGGGGCCAGCGGCCCCATCAGCGCATCGGCGCTGGCGGCCCGGATGGGCGTTTCCCGGCAGATCGTGGTGGGGGACATCGCCCTGCTGCGGGCGGGGGGCTGCCACATCGACGCCACCCCCCGGGGCTACATCTCCCGGGAGGGCCAGGGCGGCTATGTGGGCCTGCTGGCCTGCCGCCACGAGGGCATGGAGGCCCTGCGCCAGGAGCTGTACCTGGTGGTGGACAACGGCGGCGTGGCCGAGGATGTGAAGATCGAGAACCCGCTGTACGGCGAGCTGACCGGCCAGCTCCAGGTGGCCAGCCGCTACGATGCGGACAACTTTGTCAGCCGCGCCACCGCCCAGCAGGACAGCCTGCTCAGCAGCATGACCGGCGGCGTGCACCTGCACACCATCCTCTGCCCGGACGAGGAGACCTTCCTGCGCATCCGCCGGGCCCTGGCCGAGGCGGGCATCCTGTACGAAAAGTGACATCAGGCGGGGGCTGCCGCAGCGCAGTGCCCCGCCTTTTTTGAGTTTGGACCAAAACCGGGAGGAAGACCCACCATGCAAGAAAAACCCACCCTGCGGCAGCGCCTGCGCGCCCGCACCGAGAACAAAGCCTCCGCCACCGGGGTGAAACTGCCCCTGCTGGCTCTGGCGCTGGGCCTTGCCGCGCTGGGGCTGTTCCGGTGGGCGCAGACTGACCGGGCCCGGATGGACGCCTTCATTGAGCGGGTGTCCATGCCCTACAAGCGGCTGTTCAGCGCCCTGGCCGACCCGCTGCCCTTCAGCTTGGCGGAGCTGCTGTGTACGCTGGGGGTGCTGTGGCTGCTGTGGCTGCTGGTGCGGACGGTGCGGCAGATGCGGGCGGGGCACCGGGTGCTGGCGCGGCGGCTGGTGAGCCTGGCGGCCCTGGCGGTGTGGATCTACGCGCTGGTGTGCGGCGCGTGGGGCGTGCACTACTACGGCACCAGCTTTGCCCAAAAGGCCGGCCTTGTGACCGACGGCATGACGGTGGAGCAGCTCCACGCCACCGCCGTCTGGTTCGCCGAGCGGGTCAACGAGACCGCCCACACCGTGCCGCGGGATGAAAACGGACGCTTCTGCGTGGAGCCGGGCGACATCCTGGCGGACACCGCCGGCCTGTACGCCGGCATCACGGAGGAGTACCCCTTTTTGGACGGCCCCGACCGCCGGGCCAAGCCCGCCTTCTACTCGCTGCTGATGAGCGCGGCCAACTTCACCGGGTACATCTTCCCGCCGCTGGGCGAGAGCACCCTGAACGTGGACGCCCCGGCGGTGTTCCTGCCGGTGACGGTGGCCCACGAGTTTGCCCACCAGCGGGGGGTGGCCGCCGAGCAGGAGGCCAACTTTGTGGGGGTGGCGGCCTGTGTGGCCAGCGGCCGGCCGGTGTATGTGTACTCGGGCTATCTGTTCGGCTACCTGCACCTGGCCAACGCCCTGTACGGGGCGGACTACGCCCTGTGGGAGCAGACCGGCGCGCTGCTGTGCCCGGAGGCCATCGCGGACTTTGAGGCGAACAACGCCTACTGGGACCGCTTCGAGGGGCTGACCGCCCAGGTGATGGAGACCACCTACGACGCCTTCCTGCAGGGGTACGGGCAGGAGCTGGGCATCCGCAGCTACGGCGCCTGTGTGGACCTGCTGGTGGCCCGCTACTGCCCGCTGTGAGCGGAAATGCGCCATTCCTAAAGAAAAATTCACAATTTCCCGCTGGAAATTTTTCCCCGGCGGGTTGTGCGCCTGTGCAGACCATGGTATAATCAGCATGATTATCCTGCGTTTGCAGGAAGTGGAAAACCACGGTCGGCGGTGCTGCCGCATCGGGGCAGGGCACTGCCCACCCACCGGCCGGAGCATGCAAGAGGAACAAGGGAAAGTAACAATGAAGAAAAACATGGACCTGTCGAAGCTGTTCAGCACGAGCAGATGGAACGGCGTGCCCCTGTACAAGCTGGCGGCCAGCGCGCTGGTGGTGGTGATGCTGCTGGCCGGCGCGGGCGTGGTGCTGGCGGCGGGCGTGCGCTCCG
>JAFUQL010000111.1 GCA_017472375.1 Oscillospiraceae bacterium
GGCGTGGTGCAGGCGGGCCTCCTTCGGGATGCCGGGCAGGCAGGCCAGCGTATAGCAGCACTGCACCAGCAGAAAATCGCTGCGGTGGTCGCCCTCCTCGGCCAGCAGGCGGTCGGTCTCCCGGGCAAGGCGCTCCGTCCATGGGGCGGCGGGCTCCTCCTGCCCGGTGAGGGACTGAACGAGCAGGATGCCGGCGAGGCAGTTGGCCAGGATCAGCCGGTCGGCGGCGGGGGCGTCCGCGCCGATGCAGTCGGTCAGCAGGGCGGCGGCCCGCTTGTGCCGGGTCAGGCTCTCGGCCCAGTGCTGGCCGTCTGCCAGCAGCTTGCCCAGCCACCACAGGCAGCGCCCCAGCCCGTCCGCGGCCCCGGGGCAGCGGGCATAAAGGGCTTCCAGTTCGGCGGCGGTGTCCCGGCAGGCCATCAGTGCCGCCTCGCGGCCGTCGGTCTGCGCCAGCACCATGGTCAGCGCCTGGCAGTCCTCGTACACCTGCCGGGCAAGGGTGGGGTCAAAGGCAGCGGCCTGCAAACGGCGGCGCAGCGCCTGTTCCAGCCACGGGCGGGCATCGGCGGGGGAGCCCATTTGATCGTCGGCCTGTCGGCGGGCGTAGGCGGCCAGCTCCCGCAGGAGGGGCGCGCACCGCGCGTCCCCGCTGCCCAGCCGCTCCACCGTCTGTTCCCACAGCGCGGCGGTCTCCCGGCGAAGGGTCTCGCCGTTGGGATGGCGGACGGCTGCAGCCATCCGGGCAGCCGGCTCTGCCAGCTCACACAGCAGGCTGCCGGCCTGCTCAGTTCGGGCGGGGTCGCTCATGGCCGGGTGGCACTCGGCGCAGCGGCGCAGCAGAAGCTCCAGAACCTCACGCTCATGGGCCAGCATCCGGCCGTCCTGTGCCTTGACCAGTGTGCGGATGACCGCAGGGGTCTTGCTGCACAGGGGCTCCAGCCGGTCGGGCTGCCCGGCGAGCAGATCAAAGAAGGGGACGGACTGCTCCAGCAGCGCGAACAGGTCGGTGCAGTCACGCCGGGTCATCAGCAGGGAGCGGCTCAGGGGGCTGAGCACCCGCAGCCACAGCTCGGCGGCCGCCTGGGGCTGATCCAGCAGTCGATGCAGCCGCAGCAGTTCCTGCGCACAGGTGAGGTAATAGCCGGTGGGGGCGCCGTCCGGCAGCACCTGATCCTCGGCGCGGTGCAGAGCAGAATACCATTCGCCGCAGGCCTCCCCGGGGCGCCCCATCGCCTCCAGCAGACGAGTGCGCTCGGCCAGCACCGTTTCGGCATCCCCGGTGCCCTCGCTCAGGGCCTGCGCCCGCTGCAAAAGGGCCTGTGCATCCGCCCAAAGGCCGAGGGCCCGGGCGATCTTTGCGGCTCGAAGCTGCGTTTGAAGGGCTCCGTCGTGGGCCTTTACGGCGGTGGGCAGTTGCCGGAGCTGTGCATCCAGGGCGGCCATCCGGTCGTACAGGGCACGGGCTTCTTCGGGGCGCTCCAGCCGCAGCAGCAGCTCGGCCAGGTCAGCGCAGACCTTGTACAGGGACTGCAGATCTCCCGGAAGGGCACAGCGACCGGTCAGCTCGCTGTACAGGGCGATGCGCCGCTTGTACAGCATCTGCTTGGTGTCGCTGTCCAAATGATACCCGCAGAGGGAGAGCAGCAGGTCCAGCTTCTCGGCTGCACTGCGCAGATCGTCCAGATGGCGGCGCAGGGCCAGCCGCCGGTCGGTCAGTTCCAGAATCTGTGCGCAGGCCTGACGGATCTTTTCCCGGTCCCGGCGCATCAGACTGCCGGTGATCTGGGCCCGGACCCGGAGGCTCTCCCGGCGCAGGGGTGTGGTGGGGTCCTCCGACTGGGGCAGATCGGCTCGGATGGCCCGCTCACGCTCCTCCAGAGCCTCGGCCTCGTCCCTCTGACCAGGCAGGACCAGACAGGCGGCGAGGGCGTGACAGCAGCGGGCGAGAAGCTCCCGGTCGGCGCAGCTGCCCCGTCGCTCCACCAGTGTTTCGGCGGCGTCCAGCGCCCGGCGGCGCAGCGCCTCGTCCTGATCCAGGCTCGCGAGGGTCAGCAGGCCCTCTGCGAGCACGGCCAGATCGTCGGGCAGGGGCTGCCCCTGCACCAGCGCGTCCACTTCCTTCAGGGCGTGTTCACGCAGACGGCGGGCTTCCTGCTCCCGCCCCAGATGTCCTGCAAGGCGGGCCAGTTCCGCCCGGTCGGCGGCAAGGGTGCGGCGGTCCTCAGGGGTGGGGTCGGGCAGATTCTCCCGCAGGGTCAGCGCCTGCCGGAACCGCTCCTCCAGCGGGAGCAGCCGCTTGACCAATGCTGCCCGGTCCCGGGGAGGCGGTCCGCTCTGCAGTGCATCCAGAGAGGCGCGGCCCTCGGCCTCCAGGCAGTCTGCCTGCATTCGCTGCACCCGGGCGTCGTTCTGCAGCCCGGCAAGGCCGCTCAGCACCCGGTGCGCCTGCCGGTACAGGGCGGCGGCGCGGCTGGGGTCGTTCTCCATCCGCCGCGCCCGGGCAACGGCCTGGAAACAGCGCACCTGTGCCAGCCCGCAGGCGACAGGATCCTCTGCGTACAGAAACTGGGTCTCGGTGATCAGCACC
>JAFUQL010000112.1 GCA_017472375.1 Oscillospiraceae bacterium
AGTAGTAGATGCCCTTGTCGTCAGCCACGCCGTTGCCGGGGGCGTTCAGCAGGGCCACATTGCCAGCGCGGTAGGCGCTCATGATGCCAGGGATGCCGATGAGGCTCTCGGGCAGGAAGGTGGTGGGGTCCAGATATTCGTCGCTGATGCGGCGGTAGACACAGCCCACCCGCTGGGGACCCTCGGAGCCGCGGTAGTACAGCACGCTGTCCTCACAGTACAGCTCGTCGCACTCGGCCAGCACCGCGCCGGTCTGCTCAGCCAGATAGCTGTGCTCAAAGTAGGCGGCGTTGTAGCGGCCCGGGGTAAAGATGACGTTGATGCCGCCGGTGTTCACATTGTCCATGGCGGCGCGCAGCAGCTGGCCGTAATTGCGGTTGTCCACCACAGCGTTGCGCTGGAAGCTGCCGGGGCTGCACTGGCGGCACAGGCCGCGCACGATAAGCGGATAGGATGCGCCGGAAGGGATCCGGAGATTGTCCTCCAGAATGAACCAGCTTCCGTCTTTGCCCTGCACCAGGTCGATGCCGCTGATGTGGCTGTAGATGCCCTTGGGGGGCGTGATGCCCTCGCAGGCGGGCAGCCAGCCGGAGGAGGAGAACACGAAGTCCTCGGGCACAACGCCGTCCCGAATGATCTTCTTATCGCTGTAGATGTCCTTCAGGAACAGATTCAGCGCGTTGACACGCTGGATCAGTCCCTTTTCCAGCACCGCAAACTCCTCATGGGTGATGACGCGGGGAATGGGGTCGTAGGGGAACAGCCGCTCCTGAAAGGAGCCGTTTTTGTAGATGCCGAATTTTACACCGTAACGCGCCAGCTGGCGGTTGATCCGGTCGGCATGGACGAGCATTTGATCCAAAATGATTCCCTCCCTTTGATCTGCGCCGCAAAGACCGGGTCACCGGGTGACCATGCCCTCCGCAGGCGGGCGCGGTTTGTTTGGCGGCGCTTACGAAAAAACGGCAGCGGACACCAGTTGGCCGGGTCGCACTGCCATTTGATAACAGTTTAGCAGACTTATGCGGCAGTGTCAATGAGACTTGGCGGCCAAACGATGGTTTTTGAGAGAAAAACGAGAGAAAAATGTCGTTTGGCCGATTGGATAAAAAAATCTGCGGCGGAAGGGGCAGAATGCCCCGGGGAACGGGCGGAGCGCAAGATATCAAACGTGCGAATATGGACGATGCAAAGAAATTTTTTGCGTTTACAATTTTTTAACGAACGCAATCTTGAAACCGGCTCTGTCCCGTGCTATACTTGCTGTCGCAAGCACCGACCGACCGGTCGGTCGGTACAAATACAGGCCGCGGAACACTTCTTGCGCGGCGATGGATGCGGGGCGCAGGCGCTGCCGCACGATCCGGAGGATCCATATGACGAAATTATGCGTAAAAAAACCGTACACCGTACTGGTCATCATCGTGCTGGTGCTGGTGCTGGGCGTGGTCAGTTTCTTTGACATGAACACCGACCTGCTGCCCAGCATGAACCTGCCCTACCTGGTGGTGACCACCACCTACCCGGGTGCCTCGCCCGAGAAGGTGGAGAGCGCGGTGACCGCCCCGCTGGAAAGCGCACTGGGCACGGTGAACGGCGTGGAAAACGTAACAAGTACGAGCGCCGAAAACTACAGCATGGTGATGCTGGAGTTTGAGGCAGAGACCAACATGGACAGCGCCATGGTCAAGGTGTCCACCGCCATTGACCAGATCTCCGGCGTGCTGCCGGACATGGCGGGCACCCCCATGATCATGGAGATCAGCCCGGACATGATGGCCACCATGTATGTGAGCGTCTCCTATGAGGGCAAGGACATCTACGACCTGTCCGCCTTTGCCGAGGAGCAGGTGGTGCCCTATCTGGAGCGCCAGAACGGCGTAGCCAGCGTGTCGGACGTGGGTCTGGTGGAGAAGCAGGTGGAAGTCCGCCTGAACCAGGCCAAGATCGACGAGGTGAACGACCGGATGCTGGTGAAGGTCAGCGACAGCCTGGCCGACGCCAAAAAGGAGCTGGACGACGCCTATCAGGAGCTTGTGGACGGCCAGAAGGAACTGGAAGACGGCAAGCAGGAACTGGTGGACAGCCGCGCCGAGCTTGAAAAGAACAAGAAGGAGCTGGAGGATGCTCTGGCCGAGCTGAACAAGACCAACGTGTACGATGGTTTGAACCAGCTCAATCAGATGCTGGAAGGCATGGAAGCCCTGCGGAATGGTCTGGCACAGGCGAAGGAGGGCCAGACCGGTCTGTCTGCGCTGGTCACCGGTGCCGAGCAGATGGCGGCCGGGCTGGTCTATGACCCGGCGCAGGTGCCCCTTACGGGAGAGACTAAGACCCAGTATGATGCTGCGGTCGCTGGCATTGAGCAACTGGGCGTGGATGTGACGGGGCTCAAGAGCGCCACGAATCTGGCGCAGGCCGCGGCGGAACTGAAAACGGTCGCGGATGCCCTGGAGCAGATGGCCCCGGGTGCCGAAGCGACGGATCCCGGCAGCGGCGAAAAACTGACTGCGATGGCGCAGATGGCACGGGCCACAGCGGACGGGTTCGTGAATATGGATCCCCCGATGAGCAGTCTGCCCGAGGAGGCCAAGACCCAGTATGACAAGCTGGCGGATGGCATCGCACTGGCCCTCAAGGACACCCCCTATGATGCAGCGAAGCTGAAGAACGCCGCCACCTTCAGTGAGGCCCGCACGGCGCTGGGTGAGGCTACGGTCCTGTTGAAGGGCATTCTGGATCCGCTGAACACCACAGTCGCCGACCTCGCCGCCCAGCTGCAGGCCCTGATCGCTGCCTACGACAAAGTCCTGACCGGTATGGGCCAGAAGGCCTCCGGCTATAAGGCCGATACCCTCACCGCTTCGGACATCAATACGGCCCGGATGCGGATCGCCGCAGCCATTGGCAGTGCGGATGCTCAGCTCAGCGCGGGCAAAGCGCAGCTTGAGAGCGCACAGAGCCAGCTGGATGCCGGTCTGGATCAGCTGGATTCCGCCCAGTCTCAGCTGGACGACGGCCAGACCCAGATCGACGACGGCTTCAAGCAGATCGAGGACGCCTACGACAGCTATGAGAAGGCCCGCGCCGAGGCACTGGAGAGCGCCAACCTGGATGCGCTGCTGAATATGGAGACCCTGGCCGGTATGATCACCGCCCAGAACTTCGAGATGCCCGCCGGCTACATTAAGGACGGCGAGGATCAGTGGCTGCTGCGCGTGGGTGAGGGCTTCGAGAGCGTGGAGGAGCTGGAGGGCATCCTGCTGTGCAGCATCACCGACATCGGTGACGTGCGGCTGGGTGACGTGGCGGACATCACCATCATCGACAACGCCGGCGAGAGCTACGCCCGCGTGAACGGCGAGGATGCGGTGGTGCTGTCCATCTTCAAGGGATCCACCGCCAGCACCAGCGAGGTGTCCAAGACCTGTGATGAGGCCATCGCCGAACTGCAGGCAAAGTATCCCGGCCTGTACATCCTGCCCCTGATGGATCAGGGCGACTACATCCAGCTGATCGTGGACAGTGTGCTGAGCAATCTGATGTGGGGCGCTCTGCTGGCGATCATCGTGCTGGCCATCTTCCTGAAGGATGTGAAGCCCACTCTGGTGGTCGCCTTCAGCATCCCCTTCAGCCTGATGGTGGCCATCGTGCTGATGTATTTCAGCGATGTGACCCTGAATATGATCTCCCTGTCCGGTCTGGCGCTGGGCGTGGGCATGCTGGTGGACAACTCGGTGGTCGTCATCGAGAACATCTACCGTCTGCGTGCCCGGGGCATCCCCCCGGCCCGCGCGGCCGTACAGGGCACCAAACAGGTGGCCGGCGCCATTGCGGCTTCCACCCTGACCACCATCTGCGTGTTCCTGCCGCTGGTGTTTACCGACGGCCTGACGCTGGATCTGCTGCTGGATATGGCCCTGACCATCGGCTATAGCCTGATGGCCAGCCTGATCGTTGCACTGACCGTGGTGCCCAGCATGAGCGTGACCGTGCTGAAGAACACCACCAATAAAAAACACCCCTGGTTCGATGCCATGCTGCGCGCCTACGACAAGAGCGTGCGCCTGTGCCTGAAGCACAAGGTCCTGCCCATCCTGCTGGCGGTGGGCCTGCTGGTGGTGTCGGCGTTCGGCGCCACCCGCATGGGCATGGTGCTGCTGCCGGAGATCGGCGGCAACCAGCTGTCGGTCACCGTGAGCCTGCCTGAGGAGATCGAGCGGGATGAGGGCTACGCCGCCGCCGATGCGGTGATGGATGCCATCCTCACCGTGCCTGGCGTTGAGACGGTGGGCGCTATGTCCTCCGGCTCCATGGGCGGTATGCTGGGCGGCCTGGGCGCCGGTGCGTCCGAGGACTACTCCAACTATATGTTCTATCTGATGCTGGATGAGGACGGAAGTTCCCGCACCGACGAGGTC
>JAFUQL010000001.1 GCA_017472375.1 Oscillospiraceae bacterium
AACGGCATCGCCCCCGGCACTGCCTGGGAGGACCTGCCCGCTGACTGGGTCTGCCCTGTCTGCTCTCTGGGCAAGGAGGTCTTTGAGAAGGCGTGACGCCTGACCATCATCCCGTATGAATATAAGATCCCCCGATGCAGGACTGCTTTGCGTCGGGGGATCTTTTTACGCCAGAGAACAAAGGGAGAGATGACGCCTGGGCCGGCTCGAGCACTGTTTTGAGAATAAAAGAGGCCGACTGGGCCGATTTGGCGGCGTGTGGCTTTGTAAAAATGCATAAAAAACAAAAATTTTTTATTGTCCAAAATTTGAAAAGACGAAAATTGACGCTTACGAAAAAGTTCGTTTGTAAATTGTTTATTTCGGATTTGCTCGGGGTTTTGAGTGAAAAAGAGCGATGCGAAAATGACATCTGACGAAAATCGACGAATGTTTTTTATTGAGAGATATTCCAAAATCGGCTAAAATATCTTACATAACGCATTGATTGTGCGAAAAGGGAGGTCCGAAAGATGGAATTGGATCGGTTCAGCCGCCACAGAACTCTCTCCGAATTGCCATACCTGCAGCGGGCAGCGCGGATGGAGTACACGGCAGCCCTCGAGGGCGAGGGGATCGTGCGCTTTGGCGTGTACTGGGAAAACTCGACGGATTCCCGATCGGATACGCTTCGAATACGGGGCGTTAGCAAAGAACTGGCAAAAAGCATCCTGATCTTTCTATATGAGAATGCGGTCACCATGGAAAGCTGGAGGGATGTGCTGGAAGACGCAACGGTATGCCTGCGTGAGCAGATGGAAGCTCCGCAGATCCTGCCGGAGCCATGAGACAGGAGGAGAAAACATGGAGAGAGAAGAAGCGATCCGGGTATATCTTTTGGATTCGGATCTGCAGCAGTTGAACATTCTTCAGCGCTGCGTGCAGCAGAAAGAGGACTTCTGCTGTGTGGGTGCAGGGATCGACGGAAGAACGTTGCTGTATCGGCTGAAGGACGGTCTGGAGATCGATCTGCTGATCTGCGATATGATGCTGCGCGACATGGATGCAGTGGAATTGCTGGAACGGCTGGACGAGTTGGCGCTGCCGCAGCTGCCACGCATTCTGGTGATGCTGGGAAGGGCGAACTCTGCGGTGCAGGATCATCTGCTGTCGCTGGGGGCGGATCTTTGCCTGAGCAGACCGTGCAGCATGGATACGATGTTCCGGCGCGCAAAGATGCTGTGCGGAGCAGGCGGACTGGGCCTGAAGGTGCGTATACGCCGAATGCTGCGGCAGCTTGGCCTGATACCAAACGACAGCGGATACCGTTACCTGATCGAAGCGCTGGAGATCATGGTGGCCACTGAGGAGCCGCGTGCGATCGTGAAAGATGTTTATGCAGAGGTGGCACGCAAGGAAAATGTGACACCGGTGGGCGTGGAGAGCAGTATCCGGCGGATGCTTTGGAAGATAAAAGAGCAGAACAGTGAGCTGTATCAGGAAATGGAAGCGCTGTGCAAGGGTGAAATGAGCAACGCACGCCTGCTGCGGCTCCTGGCAGACCGGCAGCGCTCTGAGATCGAACAGCTGGAGGAAGAAGGATGCTGAGTAAACTGGAACAGGAAGGCTACATGCTGGATGCGGATGCACGCAGGCAGGAGAGTGCACGGCTGTACGGGGCCCTGGAGGCTGCGGTAAATGGGCCGCTTGATCGGATCAACAACTGCATTGAGCAGATCCGCAGTGAGATAAGCGGGGCGGATCCGGAGTTGGTTCAGCGTATCGGCGGGTTGCTGACGATCCTGGAGGATCAGGCGCTGGATCTGGCGCGCCTCTCGACCTCCATTGGCGAGACAGCGCTGTGCTGCACTGGCAAGATGGCGCCTCAAGGCATGGTCGCAGACCTGTCTGGTCAGTTGGCGAGCCTGGTGGAAATGGTACAGGACTATGCCCGGCGAAAAGGCTTTGAGCTGGAGTTTTTCAGTGATGGGGAGGCGCTTACGGTCGTAGACCCCGTGATGCTGGATCGGGTCGTGCTGAATCTGATCTCCAATGCCATGCGGCATGGAAGAGAAAACGGACATGTGCTGGTGCAGCTGCGCGCAGAAGGCAAAGGGTACTGCCTGAGTGTGACCGATGACGGCTTTGGCATCCCGGCCCGGCGGCAGGAGCATCTGACCGAGATGTTCGGGGAGGCCGATGAGGCGTTCCCGGGCGGGACCGGCCTGTATCTGGTCGATCAGTTTTGCCAGCTGATGGGCTGGACTCTGGAATGGGAGAGTGGCGCTCAGGGAACACGTTTCTCGGTCCATATCCCTCCGGTCGAGCCGAAGGATGTTCTGATGCTTCGGTCTTCGCCCCGCTGCATGCCGGATCTGGAGCAGCAGCGCCGCCGGGTGCGTATGGAGCTGCTGGGGCAGCCTGACCAGGGAAACGGATCGTGAAACAGGACAAGCGGAGCTGTCTGGGGAAGGCAGCTCCGCTTTTTCTGTGCATCAGATGTTTACTTTGGCCGAGATTTCATGTACAATATATGCAAACTATGATTTTAAATCGGGCGGTGTGATTAGCTATGAGCATTAAATACAAACGCATTCTGCTGAAGCTGAGCGGCGAGGCCCTCAGCGGGGATAAGGGCACCGGCTTTGATGAGCCGACTCTGGAAGAGATCTGCAAAGGGATCAAGGCGGCGCACGACCTGGGCGCCCAGATCGGCATCGTTGTGGGCGGCGGCAACTTCTGGCGCGGCCGCAGTAGCGGCCGGATGGAGCGCACCTGCGCAGACAAGATCGGCATGCTGGCCACGGTGATGAACTGTCTGGCTGTTTCCGATATGCTGCGGCAGCTTGGGCTGGAGACCAGCGTGCAGACCGCGCTGTTCATGCCCCAGGTGGCTGATCCGTTCGTTCGCGATGAGGCGGTGGCCGCCCTGGAGGCCGGCAAGGTGGTGCTGTTCGGCGCCGGCACCGGCAATCCCTTCTTCTCCACCGATACTGCCTCCGCGCTGCGCGCCATTGAGATCGGGGCCGACATCATGTTCAAGGCCACCATGGTGGACGGTGTGTACGACAAGGATCCCAAGAAGTACCCCGATGCTGTGAAGTACGAGACCCTGACCTTCAGCCGTGTGCTGGCTGACAAGCTGGCTGTGATGGACAGCACTGCCGCGACTCTGTGCCGCGACAACGGTCTGCCCATTCTGGTCTTTGACATGGGCGACAGCGGCAACATCGCCCGTGCTGTGAG
>JAFUQL010000113.1 GCA_017472375.1 Oscillospiraceae bacterium
GTACAGTACCTCGCCGGCGGCGGCATCGTAGAGCTGTAAGTGTGCCCCATTGTATTTCATTCACAGAACGCCCCGGATGGCTCCGGGGCGTTCTTTATTTCCATGGAGCATATGCCCCAGACATATTTTTGATGAAGCTCAGATGGTGCCGTGCACGCGCGATCCCCAGTGCGAGATCGTCGAAGGAGTCTTCGTCGGCCATATTTTCCAGCCCTGCCAGCTCTGCTCCGGCGGCCGAGAGCAGATCCCGCCGGGCAAACAGCTGCAGAAGTTTCTCCTGCTGTGCGAAAGCGGCTTGCGCACTCTGAATGTGGTATGCGGCGGCGGCCCAGTCAGAGCGAAGCGCAGCCTCATTGGCGTGCACCAGAGCCTGATCCAGAGCAGTGAGCCGTCGGTCTGCCACATAACTGCCGCAAAACGCAAATGCCGCAAGAACGGCCAGCAGAACGATAGCGATCCGAAATCGTTTCATGGCTGTGCTCCTTTCCCGGTGTTCCGGCGCACCATCGTGATCTCATCGCCTGCATCGCCGATCAGTACCAAAACCTCGCGGAGCGGAACATTCTCACGCTTCAGCCGCTCATCCAGCCAGGCCGGGTCTTTGCCGCAGAACGCCAGTGCATCCGGAAAGATCTGCCCGTCTGCCGCAAAGGCAAGGCGAACTGCCGGCGGGGTCGCACAGCTCCCGGCCTCTTCGCGGGTCAGCGGCTCTTTTTCCGGCTTTTTGATGAGGGTCAGCGTTCCGTCCGTTTCCACCTGTGCGTAGGCCACGTCCGAGAAATCAAATACGTCCTTGGTGCGCAGCGCTTCCAGCAGATCGCCGCCGGAAAGCCGCATACTGCGCAGCGCCTCCTGGTCTATGGCCCCATTGCGGATGACCGGAATGGCTCGCCCGGCCAGAAGCTGCCCAAGGCGGGGATGCGACAACGCAAGACCGGACGAAATCACCTCCAGCGAGGCGATCACAAAGACTGGAAGAAGGCTGGCAGCCAGCGGAAGCTCCGGCTGTTCGATGGAGATGGATGCCAGATTTGAGATGAGAATCGTCGAGACCAGCTCGGAGGGCTGCAGCTCTCCGAGCTGGCGTTTTCCCATCAGGCGCATGGCCAAGACCAGCGCACAATAGACCAACAGGGTGCGCATCAGCAGGATCACCATGGAAGAATGCTCCTTTCAAATGGATGAACGGCATCTCAGGTGGAATACTAGCAGGGTGAGGTGATGCGATATGCCGACCCCGCTGGGGAAAGAACTGAATGGAAATCTGACCGTTCTGAGAGAAATGTTTGGCAATTCGATGGACCTGTATACAAAACCCCTGCACATCCACGGAGTCGAGTGTGCCGCCTGTATGTTTGATGGGATCTCCAGTGTCGAGCGGCTCTGGGTCATTCTCCTGGACCTTCTGAGCCGCCCGGACACCCCCGCCGCGAACGGAGAGGCGCTGTTCCAGCGGGTGCTGCACCGGTCGGATCTTCCTCTTGAAAAGGATCCGGTGGAGGACTTTGAAACGCTTTCATCCAAGCTGACCGCCGGTATGACGGTGCTGCTGTTCGATGGATGTGCCTGTGGGGTCGCGCTGTCCAGCCAGAATATGCAATTCCGCTCGGTGCAGGAGCCCACCGGTGAAGGCGACATCCGAGGCTCCCGTGAGGGGTTCACGGATCTTCTGCGGATCAATCTGAGCCTTATCCGCCGGCTGGACCGCAGCGAAGGGCTCACCATTGAATTCTTTCAGCTGCAGACCCGCACCCGTACCGAGGCCGCACTGTGCTACGACCGGGATCTTGCTCCGCCGGAGTTGGTGGAATTGGCTCGGCAGCGACTGAATGAGTGCCGCCTTCCGCTGGTATTGGACTCCAGCTATCTGGCCCCCTGCCTGCAGGCAGGGCGAGGACGCTTTTTCAGCCAGGTGGGTTATACCGAGCGCTCTGCCACAGCCTGCGCGAAGATCTGTGAGGGCAAGATCATCGTCCTGGTCAACGGCAGTCCATTTGCACTCATCCTGCCCTACTTTTTTGGCGAGCACTTTCAAAGCCTGGACGACTATGCGCAGAAAGCCTACTTTGCCAGCTTTGTGCGGGCGCTGAAGCATCTTGCCTTTTGGCTGGCGGTGCTTCTGCCCGGGATGTATGTGTGCGTGGCCAATTATATGCCGGAGCTGTTCCCACGGCAGCTTCTGTTCAAGATCACGGCAGCCGAGAGCGCTACACCCTGGCCACTCTTTCTGGAAATGGTCCTTGTGATCCTTCTGCTGGAGATCGTGCGGGAGGCCGGCCTGCGCCTGCCGAAGCCGATGGGACACTCGGTCAGCCTTGTGTCAGCGCTCATCATCGGAGATGCGGCGGTGGGGGCAAGCATTATCAGCACCCCGGTGGTCATCGTGGCGGCGCTCACTTCGCTGGCCATGTTTGTGCTGCCTTCACTGTATGAACCCATTACGCTGCTGCGCATCCTGTTTACACTGGCGGCGGGGCTGCTCGGGCCGCTGGGTCTGTGTCTGCTCCTGATGTGGATGCTCACTTCCATCTGTGGGGCCGACAGTTTTGGGTTCCCGTATGCTGCACCGTTCAGCCCATGGCAGCGGGGAGCACTGCGCGACGGCCTGATGCGCTGGCCGTGGCCGGACCTTGCCAAGGGACCGTTTACCGTCCGGGACATGAAAAAGGAGGCAGACCGTGAGGAATAGACAGCGCTGGACCGCCGATGCGCTTTGGCCGGCGCTTCTCACTGCATCGCTGGCAGATCTGTACCTTACGAGCGGCGATGCGGCTGGTGTTCGGGAACAGCTTTTGGGGAGAGCAGCAGCCTTCCTGCTGCTCGCAGTGGTGCTTCGGGGCTGCATTTGCATGTGCGCCGGCGCTCTGGACGGTCTGATCCGATGGGGAATGGCTGCGGCGCTGGCTCTTGCGCTGGCACAATATCTCTACCACGGATGGGTCTTCTATGAATATGCCGTCGAGACAGAACAGCCGTTTTTGTTGTTTGCCGTTCTGGGGCTGCTGCTTGCCTGGTATGCGGCTTCGATCCGCCCACGGGCAGTGGCGCGCACCGCACCATTGCTTCTTGCTCTGACCGTACTGGGCTTGCTTCTTTTAACGGCATCCCTGGCTGATCAGATGGATCCGCTGCGACTTTTGGAAAACGATGATTTTGAGGCGGAAGGATTCCGTAAAAGCTTTTGCGCAGCGCTGCAGCCTCTGCCAGAGATGCTGCTTTTGGCGTGGCTGGGCGAGGATGCCGACCGACGCAGACGGGATGTGACCTGCTATTTTGCCGGGTCATTCGCTGTACACGGGTGGCTCATTCTGATGCAGGCACTGGTGCTCGGTACATTGCTCCCTGATCGGCCGCTGCACCGGCTTTCCTCACTGGGGGAGCTGTCGGTCTTTACCCGGCTGGACGGACTGTTTGTGATGCTATGGCTGCTTTTGTTTTTTATGAAGTGCCTGCTGTATGGAAGCTGCCTTTCCCGCATCCTGGAAGAAGCGATCCCGAACAACAGAGCAGTCCGGCTGGCAGTATGGCTGTGCATCGGCGGCCTTGCGGCAGTGTTGTACACAGGCCACGGCAGAAGCATCCTGCCCGCGGCAGCCGCAGTGCTCCTGATCGGCTGTGCGGTGCTGATGCTCATCAAGCGGGGAGGGGAACGTTTTGCGGAAAATCGCAAAAATTAGTGTGCTGGTGCTCCTAATGGCCCTCATCACAGGTTGCGGACGGTCCGGCGGAAGAATGCTGATGGTACAGGCGATCTATCAGGAACGCACCGGGAATGGAGTGACCCTTTGCCTGATGTGTGCCGACAGCGAGCCATCGGCCAATGCAGGCGAGGCACAGGTAAAGCAGCTTGCGATACCTGGAGAAGGGGACAGCCTACAGGCGGCGTGGGAAGATGCCGTGCGCAGTGCCGGGCAGGAGTTGTTTCTGGGCCAGTGCCGTGCATGGCTGGTCGGGGAGAACATCCTTGATACACTGGATGGGGAGGATGCAGCATTCTGGGCGGAGCAGGATCACGGGTGCGCCGGAATGCCGATGTGGTTCGTAGACCTCACCCCGGCAGAGGCCAAAGCCATGGCCGAACAGAGCGAGCTCCTTCTGAGCGCCCTGGAATACCTTGAGCAAAGCAGTGGACTGAAAGGGATGCCTGCATACCGGCTGGACCAGACACTCCAGATGCTGCCCTATGTCGCGGTATCCGAAAACGGTGCAGTGCAGCCCAAAGAGCTTTGGCTTCGCCGGGACGGGGAAATGGTGCTGAGCTGGCAGCGCGAGCAGATCCAGCTTGCCCTGTGGATCCAGGGGGAGGCCCGGCGGGTGGAACTGGAAACAGAGCAGGGGACCTTGACCCTTCAATGGCCCACTGCCGCGTGGGGGCGCAGCGGGGAACATCTTATTCTGCGGCTGGAGGGAGCCCTGCCCGATGCAGAGCTTACCCCGGAGGAGCAGAGCGCACTGGAGCAGCACATCGCCCGGTCGGTCACGGAGCTGATCACACAGACGCTCTCAGCCGGAGCGGATGTGTTTGGTCTCGAACACCGTCAGGCACTTCTGGGTACAAGCGGAGCCCCTGCGGTGGAGGTCCGCCTGACAGCGGGGGAGAACTGACCATCCAGATGCTCTGCCCCTCTGTGCCAAAACGGCAAAAAAGCCGGGCTGCCTTCTCTCAAAGGGCAGTCCGGCTTTTTGTTGATCTGTGCTTTTTTCTCAGGCGGCAGGGAAGTGCTTATAAAAGCAAATGCCCATCACCAGCTTATGCTGATGATGGGCATTCATGGAGCTGCTAAGCAGATTTGAACTGCTGACCTCATCCTTACCAAGGATGCGCTCTACCGACTGAGCTATAGCAGCGAGTGGCGACCCGGAACGGGCTCGAACCGTCGACCTCTAGCGTGACAGGCTAGCGTTCTAACCAAC
>JAFUQL010000114.1 GCA_017472375.1 Oscillospiraceae bacterium
CACTCCAGATCGGTGCCGGGCTTGCAGAAGAACTCGCACTCCATCTGCTCGAACTCGCGGGTGCGGAAGGTGAAGTTGCCGGGGGTGATCTCATTGCGGAAGGCCTTGCCCACCTGGCACACGCCGAAGGGCAGCTTGCGGCGGGTGGTGCGCTGGATGTTGGCGAAGTTCACGAAGATGCCCTGGGCGGTCTCGGGGCGCAGGTAGCAGGTGCTGCTGGAGTCCTCGGTGACGCCGATGGCGGTCTTGAACATCAGGTTGAACTTGCGGATGGGGGTGAAGTCGTGCTTGCCGCAGACGGGGCAGACCATGTCGGTGTGCTCGGCGATGAAGGCGTCCATCTCGTCGAAGCTCATGGCGTCCACGTTCACGTCGGCGTACATCTCACCGATCAGCTTGTCGGCGCGATGGCGGGCCTTGCAGCTCTTGCAGTCCACCAGAGGATCGCTGAAGCTGGCGACGTGGCCGGTGGTGACCCAGGTGGTGGGGTTCATGATGATGGCCGCATCCAGGCCCACGTTGGTGGGGCTCTCCTGCACGAACTTCTTCAGCCACGCCTTCTTGACGTTGTTCTTGAACTCAACGCCCAGGGGGCCGTAGTCCCAGCTGTTGGCGAGGCCGCCGTAGATCTCGCTGCCGGGGTACACGAAGCCGCGGGTCTTGCACAGGTTAACGATCGTTTCAAAGGACTTTTCGCTGTTTTTCATAACTCTTTACTCCTTACTGCGCGGCTGGCTGCCGCACCGCATATTTTGTGCCGCCACCGGCGGGATGGGCCGCAGGCGGGGCAGATACAGTACCTATTATAAGCATAACCGGGGCCGCTTGTAAAGCAAAGCGGCCCCGGTTTTTGGCAATTTCGGCAAAATACACCGGCTTTTGTTCGTCAAAGTGCCGGATGAGGGCATTGTGACGGGGGCGGCCTTATCGCGGCGGTGCTGCTTGCCGCGTCCCCTCACCCCTGCTTGCTGCGGCGGTTGCTCTCGCGGGCCAGCAGCAGCACGGTGGCCAGGATCATGCCCATACCCAGGTAGTCCATGACCACGAAGGGGGTGCCCAGCCACACCGCCGAGCACACCATGGCGAACACCGGCTCCACGCAGGCGATCATGCTGGCGCGCACGCCGCCGATGGCCGCCACGCCTTTCAGATACAGGGTGTAGCCGCCCACGGTGCCCAGCAGGACCGCGCCGCCCAGCACCGCCGCCAGGGCGGGCAGGTCCAGCGCGGTGGGGAGGGTCCAGGGGCGGATCAGCGCACACAGCACCACACCGGACAGCACCATGCCCCAGCCCAGCAGCACCATGGTGCCGTAGCGGCCGGTGAGCTCGCCGGGCAGCAGGGTGTACAGCGCCAGGCCCAGCGCCGACATCAGGCCCCAGCCCAGCGCCGCCGGGGTGATGGCCAGGTTGGTGGGGTCGCCGTGGGTGGCCAGCAGGAAGGTGCCGCCGATGGCCAGCAGCACGCCCAGGCCCTCCAGTTTGGTGGGCAGGCGGCGGGCCACCGCGCAGCTGTACAGCAGGATCATGGCCTGGCCGGTGTACTGCAGGGCGGTGGCGGTGCCGGAGTTGGAGTGGGAGATGGCCACCATGTAAAAGTACTGGCACCCGATGAGACCCAGCAGCGCAAAGGCCACCAACCGCACCGCGTCCTTTTTGTTCCGCCAGATGTCACAGTAGGCGCGGCCCTGCTGCACAAAGCCCACCACCAGCATCAGCAGGCCGGCGGCCAGCATGCGCACGGCGCTCAGCCACTGGGCGTCCACCGCGCCCCGCTGGAACAGATACTGCCCGCAGGTGCCGGAAAAGCCCCACAGTGCGCCGCCCAGCAGGGCGCACAGCACGCCGCCCAACTCTTGCGTGTTCTTTTTCATGTGTGTTCCTCCTCGCCCCGGCGCAGCGGCCGGGCAGTGTTGTCCATCCATTATAGCATGGCGGTATTTTTGCGCAAGCGGCCCCGGCGCGGCCAAAATCTTTTGTAAGTAAAATTTTTTGAAATCTTTTGGCCGCCTGTTTCGTATGATAAGCAGTGGGGCCGGCAGACGCTGCCCGGCCCCGCGGGCGGGATGCGCCCCGCAAGCTCTGCGCCCCGCCCGCCCTGAACTGCCATTCTCTTCCTTTGCAAATAACCCCTGGCGCAGCACGCCCCCGGGCCAGTCCTCGGCCCGGGGGCGTGCTGTTTGGGTCATTGGTCAGGCGAACCACTCCGCAGGGTCGAAGTCCTCCCAGCGGGCAAGGCGCAGGTCGGCCAGGGCGGCCATCTCCTCCCAGTCGGGGCGGCTGGCCTCGTCCTCCACCATCACGGTGAAAAAGCCCGCGGCGTGGGCCGTGCGCAGGGCGGCCAGCGTGTCCTCGAACACCGCGGTCTGCTCCGGCGCGGCCCCCATGCGCCGTGCGCCCTCCAGATAGATGCGCGGCTCGTGCTTGCTGCCGTGCTCCTCGCTGCTCAGCACCGCCGCAAAGCGCGGGGTCATCCCCAGCCGGTCCATGGCGGCGTGGATCTCCTGCAGGCGGCTGGCGCTGGCAAGGGATACGGGCACCTGCATGGCGTTCAGCCGCTCCACCACCGCCGCCGCGCCCGCCTTCAGGGGCAGGTGCCGGTCGTACTGGTCGCGGATGTGGTCCAGCACCTCCTGGGTGAGGGCAGCGGGGGTGGTGGCCAGCCCGAAGCGCGCCACCATCACCTCGGCGCACTGGGCGATGGTCAGGGGGGCCATCTCCCGGATCACGTCCTCGCCCGGGGTCACCCCGTACCGGCCCAGGATCTCGTGGGGCACCTGCGCCCACATCCCCATGGAGTCCAAAAGGGTGCCGTCCATGTCAAACAGGGCGGCTCTCAGTTTTTGTTTTTTATCGTTCATGCGTTTTCCTCCGTGGGTCGGGCGGTTTTTGGGGGTGTTTCCTGGGGTGCGTGTTTCTTTATAAAGAAGCCTGCAACCGTCCCTCATCAGTCACGCTTACGCGTGCCAGCTTCCCCCGGTGGGGCGCCCGAAGGGTGTGCAGTGGCTGAAGCCAAGACCGCGGTGGTAAAGCCTTCCCCCCTCGGGGGGCTCATGGGCCGCCGCTGCCAGTGGCAGAGGCAGGCGGCCCGTGAGCAGCGCAGCGGTCGAGCGAACGCAAGCGGCCGTAAGGACGCGCCGCGCGAGCCGGGCACCGCAA